>NZ_JBIWPP010000014.1:0-175000 GCF_044768335.1 Streptomyces sp. NPDC101151
GCTTCCGCACACCTGCCGACATCGCGGCCTTCCTCACTCCAGACCGCACCTAATCGAAGATCAAAGAGACGAGTTAATGATCTGCGGGCCCTTAGGGCGGGAGTCCACTGCCCGGCAAGGCGACACACCATCTGGCCGGAAATACAACAGCATTTCGCGTCGGATGTTCGCCGAATGAAATGATCGCGTCGTGCGGTTACTACGATCGCATCTCAAGACAACCAGACGACCGGCCCGAGCATGTGGGCCGGTCAGGGTCGCCGATGCCGGGGTCCGCTCCCCGGGCTGCGGTGATCTTCCTGCCCAGGAGGACCTTCCGCATGTTCCGAAGCATTGGGAATGCCGTCGTCCGACATCCCGTCTGGACGATTTTGGCATGGCTGATCGCGGCGGTGGCGATCGTCGCCACCGCACCGAGCCTGCCCTCGAACAGCGACGAGAGCAGTTTCCTGCCCAAGAGTTATGAGTCCATCAAAGCGGCGGATCTCCAGGAGAGGGCGTTCCCCAGCGCCTTCACCCCGTCCGCGATCGCGCTGTATCAGCGCACCGACGGCGGCAAGCTGACCGCCGCAGACAAGAAGGACATCGCCCGGATCACCTCCGACCTGGGCAAGAAGCACATCGACCAGGTGCAGAAGGTCGTCCCCGGCCTGCCGTCCAAGGACGGCAGGTACGACCTGACCCTGGTGCAGATGGACAGCAAGAACGCCGGCCAGCCCAAACAGGCGGATGCGGCCAAGGTGTTGCGCGAGGACGTGAAGGAGCTGGCCAAGGGCACCCATCTCGATGTCAAGCTCGGCGGCTCCGCCGCCCAGGCCCTCGACCAGCAGGACTCGTCCAAGCGCGGCCAGGCGTTGATCGGCATCGGCACCTTTGTGATCATCCTGGTGACCCTGCTGATCATCTTCCGGGCGCCGATCCTCGCCCTACTGCCCCTGGTCCTGATCGGCCTGGTGTCCGCGATCGCCAACGGGCTGATCGCGTACGCCACCAAGCTGTTCGACCTGCAGGCCAACAGCTCGATCTCGTCGATCCTGATCGTCGTGCTCTTCGGCGTGGGCACGGACTACTTCCTCTTCCTGATGTTCCGCTACCGCGAACGCCTGCGCGCCGGCGACGAACCCAAACAGGCCATGGTCAACGCGGTCGCCCGGGTGGGCGAGGCCATCGCCTCGGCCGCCGGAGCGGTCATCATCGCCTTCTTCGCCCTGGTGCTGTCCACGCTGGGCTTCCTGAAGCAGATGGGCCCGGCGCTCGCCATCGCGGTCGCTGCCACCCTGGTCGCGGGCCTCACGCTGATCCCGGCCGTGGTCTCGCTCATCGGGCCGAAGGTCTTCTGGCCGTCCAAGTCCTGGCAACAGGAGCCGGCCAACGCGCGTTTCGCCGCCCTCGGCCGCGGTGTGCAGCGCCGCCCGGCGCTGACGGCCGTGGTGTCCGGACTCGTCATGGTCGCGCTGTCGCTCGGTACGCTCGGCTACAAGGCCACGTTCGACCTGGCGTCGGGCTCCATGCCCAAGACCAAGGAGTCCATGGTCGTCCAGGACGAGATGCAGAAGGCGTACTCGGCGGGCGCCGCCGCACCCACCGACGTCTATCTGTCCAGCACCGGCGGCAAACCGCTGGACAAGGCCGGCTTCGACGCGTACGCGAAGAAACTCGGTGCCGTGGACGGCGTCGCGACTGCCCGCATGACCCAGCTGAACAAGGAAGGGACCACGGCGGACTTCACCGTCACGCTCAAGTACGAGGCATCGACGGACAAGGCGATCGACACCGTGGGCGAGGTGCGCGACGTCGCGCACTCCGACGCCCCCGAGGGGACCGAAGCCCTCGTCGGCGGCATGTCCTCGATCTACAAGGACATCAACACCGCGGTCAACCACGACTACCGGACGGTCTTCCCGGTCGCCGCCCTCCTGATCATGGTGATCCTGGGGCTGCTGCTGCGCAGTGTGGTCGCCCCCTGGTATCTGATGGCCTCGGTGGGCCTCGGCTTCGGCGCCACTCTCGGCGCAACCGTGTGGATCTTCCAGGAGGGACAGGGACACTCGGGTCTGATGTTCATGCTCCCGGTGATCATGTATCTCTTCGTTGTCGCCATCGGCACCGACTACAACATCCTCATGATCGCCCGGCTCCGCGAGGAGGCCCGCGAGGGCCGTGACCCGCGTGAGGCGGCCGGCATGGCGCTGCGACATGCCGGGCCCACCGTCGCGGCGGCCGGTTTCATCCTGGCGGCGACCTTCGCCACGATGATGCTGGCGGGCAACGCACTGCTCACGGAGATGGGCTTCGCGGTCTCCTTCGGTATCGCGGTCGCCGCCTTTGTCATGTCGATGTTCTTCACCCCGAGTCTCACCGCGCTGATCGGCCACGCGGCCTGGTGGCCGGGGCACGGTGACCGGGCGGTGGAAGCGGAAGTCGTCGCAGGCGCCGGATCCTTCGATGCCGATCCGGTCCACGACCACGGCCGGGACGCGGTCGCGCACGATCCGTCGGGTCGCCGCGGTTAGCGGCGCTGTGACAGGGCGGGTCTGCCGGGCCGTACGGCCCGGCAGACCCGGCGTTCCCCGGTAGGACCGAGCGCGCGCTTCGGGTGCACGGCGAGAGGAAGATCACGACTGTCCAGGCGGTCTTGGCCGGGCAGGCGGCACGCGGTACGGTCGGTGCGATATTGACGACGGCGAGACGGAAGCCGGTGGGAATCCGGTACGGTCGCGCCACTGTGTGCGAGACACCTTGGAAGAAGGGGTGTTTCGTGAGTCAGACCCGTGGCCGTCGTCCTGTGCACCACCGAGATGGGACGCGAACTCCCAGAGGAGGTCCTGCCATGGCGCAGACCGTCGCTCCGCCGACAGCCACTCCCGTTGTTCCCGCCACGCTGCCGCTGAAGGCGATAGCGCCGTGGGGGGTCTTCTTCGGCATCCTGATGCTGGTTCTGCTGTACTTCGTCGGCGCCGAGCAGGGCGCCACCTCCGTGTTCAGCGGCACGGACGTCCATGAGTGGGTGCACGACGCCCGTCACCTGCTCGGCTTCCCCTGCCACTGACGCGAGGGACGCCGCACTCTCATGAACTCCGCAACGGTAAGAAACCTCCTTGTGCGGGGCATGCTCGCCGGTCTGGCCGCCGGTGTGCTCGCTCTCGTCGTCGCCTACCTCCTCGGTGAGCCGAGCGTGGACAGGGCGATCGGCTTCGAGGACGCCCACTCCCACGAGCACGAGATGGAAGTCGTCTCCCGCTCCCTGCAGTCCACCGCCGGTCTGGCCACCGGTGTCCTCGTCTACGGGGTCGCCTTCGGTGGCATCGCGGCGCTCGCGTACTGCTTCGCGCTGGGCCGGGTGGGCCGCTTCAGCCCGCGGGCGACCGCGTTGCTGCTGTCGGTCTGTGCCCTGGTGGCCGTGTACGTGGTGCCGTTCCTGAAGTACCCGGCCAATCCGCCGTCGGTCGGTGACCCGGACACCATCGGCAGGCGGACCACGCTGTATTTCCTGATGATGCTGCTCAGCGTGCTCCTGGCGATTGCCGCCACCATGGTGGGCAAGCGCCTCGCGCCCTCGCTGGGCGCCTGGTGGGCGACGGTGGCCGCGGTGGCGGCGTTCGTCGTCGTGATCGGGGTGGCGTATGGGTTCCTGCCGGTCGTCGACGAGGTGCCGAAGGACTTCCCGGCCGCTCTGCTGTGGCGGTTCCGGCTCTCGGCGCTGGCCATCCAGACCGTTCTGTGGGGCGGTTTCGGTCTGCTCTTCGGCGAGTTGGCCGAACGCCTGCTGAACCCGAAGCCCGCGACCGCCGCGAGTGGACAGACGATTCCGGCCGCACACTGAATCCTTCAGGACACGACAGGGCCCCTCGGAACCATCCGGGGGCCCTCTCGCGTTCCCCCGAGCACCCGCGGCGTGCAGGAGCGGAGGAGCCCGGTGGCCGCACATCCCCACAGCCCCGACCGTTCCACATCGCTCCTGGCGGACCTGAGGCGGTCGCCCTGACACGGACACCGGCTGCCTGCGCTGCGCGGTCGCGGAGTCGCTGCGGCGCCACCGGGACGCGACCGCCTGCGCAACCATCATGGTGAGCGGCGTCAGCGACCTGCTGCTTCCCCCGACTGGGCGAGGTCGTGTCCGAGCCGCAGGTTCCAGCGGCCGGACCGGCCGGTGACTTCCGTCGCCGTGAGCGGCCTGACGTCGACACGCCAGAACGCGGCCTCGGGCGCGCCCAGCGCGTGCACCACCACGGCCCGCACCACCTCCGGCTCCACCACGGCGACCGTCCTGTCGTCGGCCAGAGCAGTCGTGTCCAGCCACCGTGCGATCCGCGCGCACAACACCCGTACCGACTCTCCGCCGTGCGGTGCGGCCCCCGGATCGGCCAGCCAGCCGGCCACCGCCTCCGGCTCGGCGGCACCGACCTCCTCCAGCGTCCGCCCCCGCCAGCGGCCCATGTCCAGGCCCGCCAGTGCCGGGTCCGGTGAGGCATCGAGGCCGAGCGCGGAGGCTGTCTCCCGGCAGCGCACGCTGGGAGAGGCGAAGACCCGGCCGGCAGGCGGCAGGGATCCGGCCGCCGACCTGGCCCGTGCCCCTGCACTTTCCTCGATCGAGTCGCCGTCGTCGAAGCGGGCCCGCCGCAGTGACGGTGTGGTCGCTGGTGAGATGAGGGTGACACGGCTGGTCACGCGGTTGCTCCTCCTGCTTCCGCCGCACGGCGGGTTGTCCTGGACCGAATGCGTACGACGGTACGGGCATGCCCGGCAGCCATGCACGCCCGCCCCGGCCAGAACGGACGGGGGGGGGGGCTCGGTGACCGGAGAATGGCCCGCTACAGCTCCGCGCGCACCGTGCGTGCCGCAGCGACCAGGTTCTCCAAGGAGGTCCGCACCTCGGGCCAACCGCGGGTCTTGAGCCCGCAGTCGGGGTTGACCCACAGGCGCTCGGCGGGGATGGCCCGGAGCCCGAGGCGCAGCAGTTCGGCCGCCTCGTCCGCCCCGGGTACCCGCGGGGAGTGGATGTCGTACACGCCCGGTCCGGCCTCGCGCGGGTAGCCGTAGGCGGCGAGTTCGCGGGCGACCTGCATATGGGAGCGGGCGGCCTCCAGGCTGATGACGTCCGCGTCGAGGCCGTCGATGGCCCGGACGATGTCGCCGAACTCGGCGTAGCACATGTGCGTGTGGACCTGGGTGTCCGGCCGCACGCCGCTGGTGGTCAGGCGGAACGCCTCCGTGGCCCACGCCAGGTACGCGCCATGGTCGGCGGCACGCAACGGCAGTGTCTCGCGCAGCGCGGGCTCGTCCACCTGGATCACCGAAGTGCCCGCCGCCTCCAGGTCGTTCACCTCGTCGCGCAGGGCGAGGGCGACCTGGCGGGCGGTGTCGGCGAGCGGCTGGTCGTCACGGACGAACGACCAGGCGAGCATGGTGACCGGCCCGGTGAGCATGCCCTTCACCGGGCGAGGGGTGAGGGACTGGGCGTAGGTCGTCCAGCGCACCGTCATCGGTTCCGGGCGGGAGATGTCCCCGGCCAGGATCGGCGGACGGACGTAACGCGTGCCGTAGGACTGGACCCAGCCGTGCTGGGTGGCGAGGTAGCCGGTGAGCTGTTCGGCGAAGTACTGGACCATGTCGTTGCGTTCGGCCTCGCCGTGCACCAGGACGTCCAGGCCGGCCTTCTCCTGGAAGGCGATCACCTCCTGGATCTCCGCCCTGATCCGCTCCTCGTAGCCGGCCGTGTCGATCCGGCCCGCACGCAGGTCGGCACGGGCGGTGCGCAGCTCGCCTGTCTGCGGGAAGGAGCCGATGGTGGTCGTGGGCAGCAACGGCAGGCCGAGGTGGGAGCGCTGGGCGGCGGCCCGCTCGGGGTACGACTGGGAACGGCGGGCGTCCGTATCGGTGACGGCGGCGCCGCGGGCGCGGACGGCCGGATCGCTCGTGATGGGCGAGCCTGCCCGGGAGGCGAGGTCGGCGCGGTTGGCGGACAGTTCGGCGGCGATGGCGTCCGGGCCGCGGGTCAGCCCGCGGGCCAGCGTGACGATCTCGGTGGTCTTCTGCCGGGCGAAGGCGAGCCAGCGCCGGATCTGTGGCTCGATGTCCCGCTCCGCCGAGGCGTCGAGGGGGACGTGCAGGAGGGAGCAGGAGGCCGACACGTCCACCCGGTCTGCCAGGCCGAGGAGGGTGCCGAGCGTGGCGAGGGACTTCTCCAGGTCGTTGACCCAGATGTTGCGGCCGTTGACGACACCGGCGACCAGGCGCTTGCCCGCCAGCCCGCCGATGGCCGCGAGCGCGTCCAGGTTGGCGGCGGCCGACTCGGTGAAGTCGAGGGCGAGGCCGTCGACCGGGGCCTTGGCGAGTACCGGCAGGGCGTCGCCGAGGCGGTCGAAGTAGGAGGCGACGAGCAGCTTCGGCCGGTCCGTGAGGGCACCGAGGTCGCGGTAGGCGCGGGCTGCCGCGTTCAGCTCGGCCGGTGTCCGGTCCTGGACGAGCGCGGGCTCGTCCAGCTGCACCCACTCCGCGCCTGCCGCGCGCAGGTCGGTGAGGACCTCGGCGTACACCGGAAGCAGTCGGTCGAGCAGGGTGAGCGGGTCGAAGTCCGCGGGCACGCCGGGCGCGGGCTTGGCGAGGAGAAGGTACGTGACGGGACCGACGAGCACGGGCCGCGCGGTCAGGCCGAGCGCGAGGGCCTCCTGCAACTCCGCGACCTGCTTGGCCGAGTTGCCCGAGAAGACCGTGTCCGGACCCAGTTCGGGCACGAGATAGTGGTAATTGGTGTCGAACCACTTGGTCATCTCGAGCGGCGCCGCGTCCTGCGTGCCGCGCGCCATGGCGAAGTACCCGGCCAGCGGGTCGGCGGTGACGGCCTCCCGGTGGCGTGCGGGGATCGCGCCGACCATGACGGTGGTGTCGAGCACGTGGTCGTAGTACGAGAAGTCGCCGGTCGGCACTTCGCCGATGCCGGCGTCCGCGAGCTGCCGCCAGTTCGTACGGCGCACTTCGGTGGCGGTGGCGCCCAGGGCGGCGGCGGTGACGCGGCCCTTCCAGTAGCCCTCGATCGCCTTCTTCAGTTCCCGGCTCTGTCCCTGGCGGGGGTAGCCGTACACGGTGGCCCGTGCTGCCGCGGCTGCGGGCTTGGTGGTCACGGAGATCTCCTTCGCGAGATTGATCCCTGAGATCCCGGGGACGGGACGAGAGCGCGAAGGGGTGACGGACCGGACGGCAGCGACCGGTGGCCGTCCGTGCGGTGTGTTCGCCGACCCGCCCTCGGGGTCACCGGGATGTCCGCGTACGAGTGCTTCGCACACGGGCAGATGGCAGGTCTTCGGACTCGCGGGCACGTCCTCACCGAGGAGGACACCTACTGGCCGTCGCTTCCCAGGCCCGGTACGTCGGGCCCAGTGCGTATGACGGCGGTCGTTCTCGCTCACCGCTGCGGGGCAGTCCCGGATTCCCACCGGGTTCCCTCTTACGACGCGTCCCGTCTGGCGGACGGGGCGAACCAGCTGCACCGGCAAGCCTAGACGGTGGCGCGAGCGGCCGGAGTCCCACTCCACCATTCGGACGGTGGGATGGACGACGGGCACGGACGGCCGGACGGGAGGCGTCGCCTGTGCGCCCCCGCCCTTCCCCTGCGTCCACCCGCCGGTTCCCTCGGCCGGCGGGTGCGGTCCGGGCCCCTCAGCCCAGTGGTGCCAGGCTGCTCAGTCCTGGCCGTACACGTGGAACCCGCGGCCGGTCTTACGGCCCAGCAGTCCCGCCTCGACCATCCGCTGGAGCAGCGGGGGAGGGGCGTGGAGGGGTTCCCGGAACTCGTCGTAGAGCGACTCGGCGATCGAGGCGACGGTGTCCAGCCCGATCAGGTCCGCGAGCCGGAGCGGCCCCATGGGGTGGGCGCACCCCAGCTCCATGCCGGTGTCGATGTCGGCGGCCGTGGCGAAGCCGGACTCCGCCATGCGGACGGCCGCCAGAAGGTACGGGATGAGCAGCGCGTTGACGACGAAGCCCGCTCGGTCCCGGGAGTGGACGACCGTCTTGCCGAGCGTGCGTGCGGCGAAGTCCTCGACGGCGGCCAGGGTCTCCGGTGCCGTGTGCAGCGAGGACACGACCTCGACCAGCGGCAGTACGGGCACCGGGTTGAAGAAGTGCAGTCCCACGACCCGGTCGGCGCGACCGGTGGCCATTCCGAGGCGCATGACGGGGAGCGAGGAGGTGTTCGTGGCGAGAACGGCCGCCGGGTCCTCGACGATCTTGTCGAGGGCGGCGAACACCTCGGTCTTGGCCTCCGCGTTCTCGATGACGGCCTCGACGACCAGCTCCCGGTCCGCCAGGTCCTCCAGATCGCCGGTGAACACCAGGCGGGCGAGGGCGTCCTGCGCGGCGGCCGGCTCCAGCTTGCCCCGCTGCACCGCACGCTCCAGCGAGGAGGCCACACGCCCCCGTGCCGCGAGGGCGGCCGTGGCGTCGGCCTCGCAGACCACCGTGTCCAGCCCGGCCCGTGCGCACACCTCGGCGATGCCCGCGCCCATCTGGCCGCCGCCGACCACTCCGACGCGCCGGATGCCGCCGCTCATGACCGGGTCTCCGTCCGGCGCACGAGGTGGCGGGCATAGGCGTCCGGCGTGAAGAAGAGCGGCAACTCACCGGTCAGTGCAGTGTGTTCGAAGAGGTCACGGATCTCGTCGACCGGCGCCCACGGGTACTCGGCGCCGAGAGCGACGAGTTCCTCGTCGAGCATCCCGAGGACCGTGTCCCGGTCGATCACGCGGTGCCGCAGCCACTGCCAGATCTGCACCCGGGCGATCTCGGCCGTGGCCGCGTCCTCCATGAGGCCGTTCAGCGCGACGGCGCCCTGCCCGCGCAGCCAGGCGGCGAAGTAGCGCAGGGCGACCGCGATGTTCGTCCGCACGCCCTCTGCCGTGGGCGGTCCGCTGATGCGGCGCACGGACAGCAGGTCCGCGGCCGTCACCGCCACGTCGTCCCGGGTGCGGTCGAGCTGGTGCGGCCGGTCGCCGAGGACGGAGTCGAAGACCTCGCGGCAGACGGGCACGAGCCCGGGGTGGGCGACCCAGGAGCCGTCGAAGCCGTCTTCGGCCTCGCGCTCCTTGTCCAGTCGGACCTTGGCGAGCGCCGCCTCGTGGGCGGCCGGGTCCTTGCTGGGCACCTGGGCGGCCATGCCGCCGATGGCGTGGGCGCCGCGTCGGTGGCAGGTGCGCACGAGCAGTTCGGTGTAGGAGCGCATGAAGGGGGCGGTCATCGTGACCTTCGCACGGTCGGGCAGCAGGAAGTCGGTGCGGTGGCCGAAGGTCTTGATCAGGCTGAAGAGGTAGTCCCAGCGGCCCGCGTTGAGGCCGGAGCTGTGCTCGCGCAGCTCGTAGAGGATCTCCTCCATCTCGAACGCGGCGGTGATCGTCTCGATGAGGACCGTGGCGCGGATCGTGCCGTGGGGGATGCCGAGCAGTTCCTGGGCGGCGACGAAGACGTCGTTCCACAGGCGGGCCTCGTAGCGGTTCTCCAGCTTGGGGAGGTAGAAGTACGGGCCGTGCCCGGCGTCGATCTGGCGCTGCGCGCAGTGGAAGAAGTACAGGCCGAAGTCGACGAGCGCGGCGGGCACCGGACGGCCGTCGAACTCCAGGTGTTCTTCGTCGAGATGCCAGCCGCGTGGCCGTACGACGATGGTGGCGAGCTGATCCCGGTCGGCGAGTCGGTATTCCTTGCCGTCGTCGGCGGTGAAGTCGATGCACCGCTCGATGGCGTCCAGCAGGTTGAGCTGGCCGCCGATCACGTTGTTCCAGGTGGGAGCGGTGGCGTCCTCGAAGTCGGCCATCCACACACGGGCACCGGAGTTGAGGGCGTTGACCGTCATGCGGCGGTCCGGAGGGCCGGTGATCTCCACGCGGCGGTCGGTCAGGCCGGGGGCGGGCGGTGCGACACGCCAGGAGGGGTCGGCGCGGACGGCGGCGGTGACCATCGGGAAGTCGAGCGGGGACCCACTGGCCAGGCGCAGGACCTGGCGCCGGCGTTCCTTCATCAGGTCCTGGCGGCGCCGGGCGAAGGCCGAGGCCAGCTGACCGACGAAGTCCAGGGCGGCGGGCGTGAGGATCTCGTCGTGACGGTCGCCCAGGGGAGCGAGGATGCGGACGTGGCGGGTCGGAGCACTGGTGGGCATCGGTTCTCCTGCGGAAGGAAGGGGGAACGGGGGTCGGACGGGGACGGTCGTACGACCCCCGTTCGGCTGGGGCGGACCGGACGGGCTGGACGGGCCCGACGGGCCGAACGGGTGCGCCTAGTGGAACTGCTCTTCCTCGGTGGAGCCGGCCAGCGCGGTGGTGGAGGAGGCGGGGTTGACGGCGGTGGAGACGAGGTCGAAGTAGCCGGTGCCGACCTCGCGCTGGTGCTTGACGGCCGTGAAGCCGTGGGCCTGCGCGGCGAACTCCTTCTCCTGCAGGTCGACGTAGGCGGTCATGCCGTGCTCGGCGTAGCCGCGGGCGAGGTCGAACATGCCGTGGTTGAGGGAGTGGAATCCGGCCAGCGTGATGAACTGGAACTTGTAGCCCATCGCGCCCAGTTCGCGCTGGAACTTGGCGATCTGGTCGTCCTCCAGTGCCGCCTTCCAGTTGAAGGACGGCGAGCAGTTGTAGGCGAGCATCTGGTCCGGGTACCGGGCATGGATGGCCTCGGCGAACTCGCGGGCCTGCGCCAGGTCGGGGGTGCCGGTCTCGACCCAGATCAGGTCGGCGTACGGGGCGTAGGCGAGCCCGCGGGCGATGACCGGGGCCATGCCGTTGCGTACGCGGTAGAAGCCCTCGGCGGTGCGCTCGCCGGTGACGAACTCGGCGTCGCGCTCGTCGACGTCGCTGGTCAGCAGGTTGGCGGCCAGGGCGTCGGTGCGGGCGACGATGACCGTGGGCGTGTCGGCGATGTCGGCGGCGAGCCGGGCCGCGTTCAGGGTGCGGATGTGCTGCGAGGTCGGTACCAGGACCTTGCCGCCGAGGTGGCCGCACTTCTTCTCGGAGGCGAGCTGGTCCTCGTAGTGGATGCCGGCCGCGCCGGCCGCGATCATCCCCTTGGTCAGCTCGAAGGCGTTCAGCGGGCCGCCGAAGCCGGCCTCCGCGTCGGCGACGATCGGGGCGAGCCAGTCGGTCGTGTCGCCGGCGTTCTCGGCGGTGGCGATCTGGTCGGCGCGCAGCAGCGCGTTGTTGATCCGACGGACCACCTGCGGCACCGAGTTGGCGGGGTACAGGCTCTGGTCGGGGTAGGTGTGTCCGGCCTGGTTGGCGTCGGCGGCGACCTGCCAGCCGGACAGGTAGATCGCCTGGAGCCCGGCCTTCACCTGCTGCACGGCCTGACCGCCGGTGAGGGCTCCGAGCGCGTGGACGTAGTCCAGGTCGTGCAGCTGCCGCCACAGGCGCTCGGCGCCGCGCCGGGCCAGGGTGTGCTCCTCACGGACACTGCCGGACAGTCGCACCACGTCCTCGGCGGAGTAGGTGCGCTCGATGCCCTGCCACCGGGGGTCGGTCGACCAGCGCCGCGCGAGTTCCTCGGCCGCCTGCGTCCTCGCATCTGCCATGACTGTCACCGTCTCCTCGGTCTGTTGATTCTGCCAATCCGCTGCCTCGGAGGAGCAGGGTGGCACTCTGTGTCTCTCTCCGGATGCGGCCCGCCGTCCGCTGAGCGGAGAAGGTGAGCAATGCTGCCGTTCACCGGCCGCCACCATCGCCGGGATCTCCGACGTCAGGGCATGAATCGCGCCCGGATCCGAGTGGCGACCGCCGGGTCCGGCGGGCCGCACTGAGACTCTGGCATTGGCACTGGGTGCCATCAACCATGGCTGAATGCCAACTTCTGTGAATCTTTCAGCTGTTGATTGCCAACTTTGCAAAGCGTGCACGGGCGACGGCTTCGCTAGGCTGACCTGGTCCCGGACACGGAGGTGGGCGCGGTGGGCAAGACCTATGCGGGGGCGCGGCTGAGGCGGCTGCGCGAGGAGCGTCGGATGAGCCAGGCGCAACTGGCGCGCGTCCTGGCCATCTCCCCGAGCTATCTGAACCAGATGGAGCACGACTCGCGCCCGCTCACCGTTCCCGTTCTGCTGCGGCTGACGGAAGCCTTCGGCGTCGACGCCGGCTTCTTCTCCGAGCGCGATACCAGCCGGCTGGTCGCCGACCTCAGGGAGGCCTTGGCCGGCGAGATCACCGAGGCCCGCGTCTCCTCGTCCGACCTGGCGGAACTCGCCACGCGCATGCCGGCGGTCGCCCAGGTCCTGCTGGACCTCGGCCGCCGCAATCACCGTCTGGCAGAACGCCTCGCCACCGTCTCCGGCGGCCGTGACGGCGACCAGGAGACACCGATCTCACCCCACGAGGAGATCCGCGACTTCTTCTACCGCCGCCAGAACTACCTGCACGAAACCGACCTCGCCGCCGAGTCGCTTGCCGCGGAGGTCGGTATCCGTCCCGGTGACGTCCTCCGGGTCCTGACCGCCCGCCTCGCCGACGGCCACGGCATCCGCCTGACCGTCGAGACCGGCGACCACCTGCACCACTACGACGACTCGACGCGCACCCTGCACCTGTCCACCCGGCTGCGCCCCGGCCAGCGCGCCTTCCGCATGGCCACCCAGCTCGCCCTGCTCGAACACGGTGACACGCTCACCAGTCAGGCCGCCGAGGACTTCGCACCGGGGTCGCCCGCCCACGCCCTGGCCCGCATCGGCATCGCCAACTATTTCGCCGCCGCGCTGATCCTTCCGTACCGGGACTTCCACTCCGCGGCGGAGGAGGTGCGCTACGACATCGAACGCCTCACGGACCGTCACAGCCTCGGCTACGAGACCGTCTGCCACCGCCTGAGCACCCTCCAGCGCCCGAGACTGCGCGGCGTGCCCTTCTCCTTCGTCCGCGTCGACCGGGCGGGCAACATGTCGAAACGCCAGTCCGCGACCGGCTTCCACTTCTCCCGCGCGGGTGGTACCTGCCCGTTGTGGAACGTCTACGAGGCGTTCGCCGCGCCCGGCCGCATCCATGTACAGATCGCGGAAATGCCCGACGGGCAGCGCTACTTGTGGACCGCCCGAGCGATCACCCGGCACCGCGGCGGCTGGAGCGAACCCGGCAAGACCTTCGCCATCGGCCTCGGCTGCGAGATCCGCCACGCCCACCGCCTCGTCTACTCCGACGGTCTCGACCTCACCAATGCCTCCGCCGCCACCCCCATCGGCATGGGCTGCCGCGTCTGCGAACGCCTCGACTGCCCCCAGCGCGCCGCCCCGCCCCTCGGCAGGCCGCTGAGGATCGACCAGAACGCCGGCACCTTCGTCCCCTACCCCGTGACGGAGGCCTCGGGCGGCTGAGGAAGCCGTAGCCCTTGTCTGCGTGCAGTTGCGTCGGTTGCCGGCGTCGCGGCCCGCGGCGCGATCGGATGGGCGGGACAGCGCGGACGAGCGGCTCCAGACCCTGGCTGTCGCGTATGTCCGCCCCAAGATGCCCCTGGGACAACGGCAACCCGTTCCGGTCGGTGATCAGGTGGTTGTCGATCCCGGCTTGCCGCGGTCGGCCGGATTCGGCCCCGTCAGCAGCCCCCTTGATGTCGCTACGAAGACGATCGCGGCCTGAGCGGCACCGGGGCGTAACGGATCAGGCACGACGGCCCCCGATCGCAGCAAGATCCTTAGTGTCTGTGGCATGGACGGGATAGATATCGCCAACGGCGTGATGGGGGCCGTGCTCGGCATGGTCTGCGCGGTGCTGTTCCAGCAGCCGTTGCAGAACCTCTGGTACCGGGTGCGCAAGCGCTCGGCGACCGTGCTGCGCACCATGCGGCGGCGGGAGGAGTCGGGGCCGGCCTGGCGGACCTTCTCCCTCGGGCCCCTGCAGACCTCCGCCCTGATCGTCGAAGGCGACGGGACGTCGCCGGTGTCCGTGGAAGCCATCGATGTCCAGGTGCTCGACGAGGAGGTGCGGCTGCCGGAGGAGATGGCCGGGTGGCGGGACGAGATCGCCGAGGAGAGCGAGCGCCTGAGGGCGGAGGGGAGCGTGCCGCTGTGGAACGGTCCGCGCTACGCCGTCGAGTCGTTCGACATCTCCCGTACCGCACTCGACGAACGGTCCGAGATCCGGCTGCGGCTGCGCCCGACCGACTACTACACCTTCCTCGCCGCCCAGCAACTGGACCGTCGCCTCCCCGACGGCGCCACGCCCCGGACCCGCTATCTGGATCCCGAGGATCCGCTGACGGCCCCGGCCTTTCTCCAGTGCAGCTTCGCCGTCAACGTCGCCGTGGTCACCGCCGACGACATGCTGGTCGTGAGCCGCCGGAGCAACCGCGTACGCATGGCACCGGGGGTCTGGAACTCCTCGGTCAACGAGGGGCTCTCGCGGCACATCGACTCCGCCGGGAGGAACGCGCCGGACCTGCACGCGGTGGCCCGGCGCGGGATGCGGGAGGAGCTGGCCCTGGAGCCCCACGAATACTCGCTCGACCTGCTGGCCTTCGTGCTGGACACGGACAGGCGGCACTGGAGCGGTCACTTCTACGCCCGGCTGAAGGACCTCTCGAGCACGAGCCTTCAGGCGCGCATGAGCCGGGGAGTGGCCGATCGCTGGGAGCACCAGACCATCGACTACGTACCGTTCCGGCCGGCCGCGGTCGTCACCTACATGCTGCGCGCCGACCGCGTCCACCGTTGGGCACCCCTGGCGCCCGCCCTCCTGCACCTGTCCCTCGTGCACGTCTACGGCCGCACATTCGTCGAGCGGGTGGAGTCCCAGATCCTGCGCCGCCTGTAGCGACGGGCCGGAAGCGCACAGGGCGCGCTTTCCGTATGAACCGGTCAACGCGGAGAAATGCCACCGGAATTCACACACCCTTAAGCGGACTCTTGCATTCCCGAGCCGGGAAGTCGGCGGCCAAGAAATTGCAATTCCCTTACGGATCAAGCGTTGTTAAGATCGGGCGACCCACGCGGCGAGGAATTCGAGCGCCGCACTGCCCGTGCCCGACCAACCCTGAGGGAATTTCCCATGCGCATGCGCCGAAAGCTCGCCGCTCTGGGCCTCACCGCCGCCGCCACCGCGGGCCTGGTACTCGGAACGGCCCCGCAGTCCCAGGCCTCCGCTTCGCTGACCTGTCCCAACTCCGAGACCTACTGCATGGTCTTCTACTACAACAGCGGCCTGGAGGGGTCGAGAACCGTCTTCGTGGGCTTCGACCACTACAGCCTGAACGGCTACACGTTCCTGAGTTCCGGGGCCGGAAAGGGTCAGGCGGTCAAGAACAACGCCGCCTCCGCGGTGAACATGGCCCCCTACAACCTGGTCATCTACTACAACAGCAACCTGGCGGGCGCCTGCGACGCCATCCCGGCCTTCAAGACCACCGGCGAAGACCCGGGCGACCGCCTCGTGAAGACGTACAACAACAACGCGTCCTTCGGCTACGGCCGTTACGACGGCAACTGCTACAAGTTCTGATCCGCGTGCGACGCCTGGCACCAGTCTGCCTGGCCCTGGCCGCCGCCCTGCTCGGCTGTTCCTCCGGGAACGGTACGGGCGGGGGTGGCGGCCCGGCCGGGGCCGCGGAACAGCCCGCCTCCGGCGGCCCGGCGGCCGAGCGGCAGATCACGTACACCACCCGACTGCCCATCGCCCGGTACAGCTACACCGCGGCCGAGGACACCGCGATCGAGTCGGCCCAGCAGGTACTGACGCGGCGCTGCATGCGCACCTACGGCATCGCCTACGAACCGGCGAAGCCGGCCCCGAGGGCGGCCAAGCCCGCCGATCGCCGCTACGGACTGTCGAGCGCGAGCGAGGCGGCACGCTTCGGCTACCACCCGAACTCCGATGCCGGCCCGCCGCCCCCACAGCCGGATCTCCCGACGGATGCGCTCCCGGTGTTCTACGGCAAGCGGGGCTCGGTCACGGGCGCGCGGGACAAGGTCATGTACAAGGGGAAAGAGGTTCCGGCGGACGGCTGTTTCGGGCAGTCGGTCAGAAAGCTCTCGAAGGGGTACGACGACCCGGCCGGAGCGGCGGTCGCGAGCCGAATCGCCACCGGTAGCTACGAGAAATCCCTCACCGATCCGAAGGTGAAGGACGGATTCCGGAAATGGTCCGCCTGCATGCGGAATTCCGGATTCCAATACAAGTCCCCGATGGAGCCACTGAACAACCCCGCTTTCCAGGGCGCAACGGTCTCCGGGAAGGAGAAGAAGACCGCGACCGCGGATGTGCGGTGCAAGGGGAAGACCGAGTTGCTCGGTATCTGGTTCACGGCCGAATCCAGCATTCAGCAGGCGGACATCAAGAAGGACGCCGAGGCGCTGGAGAAGCTGCGCACCGCCCACCGCAAGAAAGCGGAGGCGGCACGCCGTATCGTCGCGGAGGGCTAGTCGCGACGGGCCGGGGCCGCGCTGACTGCTGGGCCGCTCGGGGCGGCCCAGCCGGTCCTGGGCTTCCACGCGCTCGACGTGGCCCCCAGTTCCTCCTCGTCGCCGTCGTGGCCGACGAACTGGCCGGCCGTGCTCGGGTCACCGTCCAGCAGGTGCTGCAGCAGGTGCTGCAGTGCGTCCCGCACGGCCGCGCGCCGCGGTAATTCGATGGCGCGCGCGAAGCAGTGTGCCCACCCTGGTCCCCGTGGCAGAACCCAGATATCAGATTCGAGCCCTGCACACGGACTCCACGGTCACCGTCTACCAGGCGTACGCGCCGGAGATCGGTCTGCCGGCCGCTCGGGAGGGCCGTTTCCCGGCGGTGTGGCAGCGGGACCGCATGACATGGATCAAACCGTCGTTCCTATGGATGATGTACCGCTGCGGGTGGGGCACCAAAAGAGGCCAGGAGACCGTCCTCGCCGTCGAGATCTCCCGCGAAGGCTTCGAGTGGGCGCTGGAACACGCCTGCCTGTCCCACTACGAGCATGGGCTCCACGCCGACCGCGCCACGTGGACGCGCCAGTTGAAGCGGGCTCCGGCCCGGGTGCAATGGGACCCCGAACGCGACCTGCGTCTCCAGCCTCTTCCCCACCGGTCGCTCCAACTCGGCCTCGCCGGCGAAGCCGCACATCTCTACGCCGACGAGTGGATCACCTCCATCACCGACATCACCCCGCTCGTCCGCACGATCCACGCGCACGTGCAGGCCGGAGACGTGGACGCCGCACGCCAACTCCTGCCCCGTGAACGCCCCTACCCCGTGAACCACGAGATGCTCGCTCACCTGCGCCAGGGAGCTGGACCGGCCATGGAGACGACCTCTGAGGCGACGTCGGTGGCCGCGCGTACGGCTGTGTCTGGACGGCCGGGGGGCCAACCGTCTAGCATTGTTGTCCAGAATTAGAAAAACAGTCGAGGTTGCGTGTGCGGACCGCCCGGGAGACCTGTCGACTCGAAGCCACCGGGAGTGTCTTCCATGGACCACCTCATGGACACCGCTTCGGCCGAGGCGGATGAGCACCTCATCCGCGAAGCGGAGAAGATCGCCGTGGCCCTGGGGCGGATGTTCCCGGGCCTCTGCGAGGTGGTTCTGCACGACCTGCGCGACCCGCAGCACGCCATCCGGGCGATCGAGAACAACCTCTCCGGCCGCCGGGTCGGCGACTCCGCGACCGAGCTGGGTCTGGCCCGCATCGCCGACCCGCAGTACCCCAGCGTGATCCAGAACTACCCCAACCAGTTCCCCGACGGCCGGCCGGCGAAGAGCACGTCGATCGGAATCAAGAACGCCGCCGGCGAGTACATCGCGGCCCTGTGCCTGAACCTCGACGTCTCTGTGCTGTCGCCGGTCACGCTCGCCCTGGCCAATCTCGTCGCGACCGACACCGAGCACCGCGAACAGCCGCTGGAGGCACTGCGCGACCGCAACGCCCGCGAGCTGCGCCGGGCGGTCGAGGTGTGCGCCGCGGAACGCGGGGGCACCCCGAGGTCGCTGGGCCGGGAGGCCAAGAAGGCACTGGTACGACAGCTGCACGGGGACGGTTACTTCGACTCCCGCGATGCCGCGCAGACCATCGCGGATCTGCTCGGTGTGTCCCGGGCGACCGTCTACAACTACACCAAGTGAAGGGCCACCCGTCATGAACGCAGATCTCCGGTCGGCCGCCGGCTGGGCAGTGGAGGTGGGCGCGCTTGCCGCCCTCGACTGACCTGGCCCAGGAGAACGGCGGTGGCCGCCGTCTGCTGCACATCGCCGAGGAGCAGACTGCCGCGCTCGTGGATGAGGAGCTGGCTCTTGAGGCCGCCCGCGAGGCGTTCGCCGCGACTGTGGACGGCGTCGTCCTCCCCAGTCTGGCCGTGCACGGATCCGATCCGAAGAACCGTTTCACACTGAAGCCGTCGGCCTCCGCCACGCATGCCGGGGTGAAGATCGGCAGCTACTGGCCGGGCAACCCGGAGCACGGGCTGCCACGCCATCACTCCACGCTGCTGCTCTTCGATCAGACGGTCGGCAGGATCGCCGCCGTCCTGGAAGTCGGCACCGCCAACGCCTACCGCACCGCGGCCGCCGACGCCCTCGCCGTGGATCTGCTGGCTCGCCCCGACGCCACCACCCTGGCCGTGTTCGGCACCGGGCACCAGGCCGGCTACGAAGCGCGGGCGGTCAGCCGCGTCCGTCCGATCGGTGAGGTGCTGCTCGTGGGCCGCGACAAGGACCGCGCCGGACGACTGGCCGCCGACCTTGTGGCGGAAGGCCGTACCGCGACGGCGACCGGTGCCGAAGAAGCCTGCGCCCGGGCCGATGTGATCGTCACCGCGACCACCGCCCGTGCCGATGCCCCGCCTCTGTTCCGGGCCCGATGGGTCCGGCCCGGCACCCACATCTCCTGCATGGGCGCCGACGCCCCCGGCAAACGGGAACTGGACCCCCAACTGTTCTCCCTGGCACGCGTCTTCTGCGACCTGCCCGAACAGGCCCGCCGCATGGGCGAAAGCCAGCACGCCCCCGAGGGGACGGTCCTCACCCCGCTCGGAGAGGTCCTCACCGGCCGGGCCACGGGACGCCACGACGACGGTGACATCACGGTCTTCGACAGCTCCGGCATCGGCCTGCAGGACCTCTACCTGGGTCTGGCCCTTCTGAAGAGGATGGACATCACGCTGTGACCGGCACCCCGCCCTCGGCTCCCATCCGGACCCTGGCCGATCCCGGCACCCCGTTCGCCGTGGTCGACGTGCACAGGACACGACGCAACATCGAACGGCTGGCCCAGCGGGCGGACCGGCTCGGGGTCACTCTGCGCCCGCACGTCAAAACGGCCAAGAGCCTCGACGTCGCCGCCCTCATGCACGACGGCACGCCCGGCCCTGTGACCGTATCCACCCTTGCCGAAGCCGAAGCGTTCGCCGACGGCGGCTACACCGACATCACCTACGCCGTCGGTGTCGACCCCCACAAGCTGCCGCGTGTGATCGCCCTGCTGCGTCGCGGAGTCACACTGCGCACCCTGCTCGACAGCAGCGAACAGGCGGCCTTCGTCGCCGACGCCGCGCGCGAGGCGGGCATCGGCATCCCCGCCCAGATCGAGATCGACTGCGACGGCCACCGCGGCGGCCTCAAGCCCGACGCGCCCGGACTCGTCGGCATCGGCCGCATTCTGCACGACGCCGGCTGTCTCGACGGCGTCCTGACCCACGCGGGAGAGTCCTACTTCGCCCACACCGCAGAAGACCGGCGTCTCGCGGCGAAGAACGAACGCGACACCGCCGTCACCGCGGCCGACACACTGCGTGCCGCCGGCCTGCCCGTGAACGTCGTCAGCGTCGGCTCCACCCCCACCGCCCACGCGGCCGAGGACCTCACGGGTGTCACCGAACTGCGCGCCGGGAACTACGTGTTCTTCGACCTGGTCATGGCCGGGCTGGGCGTCTGCGACCTCGACGACCTGGCCCTGTCGGTGGTCGTCACCGTCATCGGTCACCGGTCCGAGTACGGTTGGATCATCACCGACGGCGGCTGGATGGCCATGTCCCGCGACCGCGGTACCTCCGCGCAGGCCCAGGACCAGGGCTACGGCCTGGTCACCGACCTGACCGGCCACCTGATCCCCGGGCTCGTCATGAGCGCCGCGAGCCAGGAGCACGGCACCCTCACCCCACGGGACGGCGGCTCCCTGCCTGACCTGCCCGTCGGCACCCGCCTGCGCATCCTGCCCAACCACGCCTGCGCCACGGCGGCCCAGCACCACGGCTACCACGTCGTCGACGGCACACAGCCGGAAGGCCCCGCGCCCGCGATCCAGGGGGCCTGGAACCGCGTCAGCGGCTGGTGACCCGCCCGCGTGCCTCCATCCCGCCCCCGTACCTGCTTCCCGTACCTTCTCCCAGCGCAAGGACACGCCATGGCGTCCGCTTCCCCCGTAACGTTCGACGACGTCCGTGAGGCCGCCGCGCGCCTCAAGGGCATCGCCCACCGCACCCCCGTACTCACCTCCCGCACGCTTGACTCGCTGGTCGGCGCCGAGGTGTTCATCAAGTGCGAGAACTTCCAGCGGATCGGCGCTTTCAAGATCCGCGGCGCCTACAACGCGGCCGCCCAGCTCTCTGCCGAGCAACTGGCCAAGGGTCTCGCCGCCTACTCGTCCGGCAACCATGCCCAGGCCACTGCCCTGGCCGCCCGCGAACTGGGCACCAGCGCCGTCATCCTGATGCCCGAGGACGCCCCGCGTTCCAAGATGGAGGCGACCGCCGGCTACGGGGCGGAGATCGTGACGTACGACCGCTACACCCAGGACCGCACCGCGCTCGGGGAGGCTCTGGCCGAGGACCGGGGCCTGGCCCTGATCCCGCCCTACGACCACCCCCACGTCATCGCCGGCCAGGGCACCGCCGCCCTCGAACTCCTCGAGGACACCGGAGAACTCGACGCGCTCCTCGTGCCCGTCGGAGGGGGCGGCCTCATCGCCGGGAGCGCCACCGCCGCGAAGGCACTGCATCCCGGTATCCGGATGATCGGTGTGGAGCCCGAAGCGGGCGACGACACGAAGCGCTCCCTGGAGAGCGGCGAGCGGATCACCATCCCCGTGCCCCGCACCATCGCCGACGGCCAGGCGATCGCCACCCCCGGCGAGATCACCTTCGCCGTCAACCAGCGCCTGGTCGACGCCGTCACCCTCGTCAGTGACGAAGAGATCGTCCGGGCCATGAGGTTCGCCTTCGAGCGCCTGAAGATCGTCCTCGAACCCAGCGGCGCCACGGGCCTGGCCGCTCTCATGTCCGGCCGCGTGGACAACCTCCCGCGGCGGATCGGCGTCATCGCCTCGGGCGGCAACATCGACACCGAGCGGTTCACCCAGCTCATCAGCGGCTGACACCGACGCCTGGCCCTCCTCGATGGTGCCTGGCGGCACCGCGTCCCGGACCCCGCTCCGGGGCCTGCGACCCCACCCGGGACAATCCTCGCCATGACCGAAGACACGGGCGACGCCGACGGCCGCCTGACCAGGATCGAGCGGCTGCTGGAGAGCGGCGAGCGCGATCTGGTCCCCGCGTGGCGGCGAGCGACGCGCGGGGAGCCACGCTGGGCGGTGACCGCCGTGATCCTGGTGGCGGTCGCCCTGCAGCTGATGCTGCCGCACCGGCTCGCGCTCCAGCCGTTCTGGGTGCTGCCGGTACTGGAGCTGGTGCTGCTGGCCGGCCTGATCGCCGCGAACCCGCGACGGGTCGAGCCCCGGACCCGCCGGCTGCGATGGCTGGGCCTGGCCCTGATGGGCGTGATCAGCCTGGCCAACGGCTGGGCGGCGGTCCGGCTCGTCGCGGACCTGGTGAGCGGCAGCGCCGGGCAGGACGCGGTGCCGCTGCTGCTGGCCGGCGGCGGCATCTGGCTGACCAACGTGATCGTGTTCGCCCTGTGGTACTGGGAGTGGGACCGCGGCGGTCCGATGGCGCGGGCCCTCGGCGAGCAGCAGCACCCCGACTTCCTCTTCGTGCAGATGCAGAGCCCGGAGGTCGCCCCGCCGGACTGGGAACCGGCGTTCCTCGACTATCTGTATCTGTCGTTCACCAACTCCACCGCCTTCAGCCCGACCGACGTGATGCCGCTGTCACGGTGGGCGAAGATGCTGATGATGCTGCAGTCCTCGGTCTCCCTGGTGACCGTCGTCCTGGTGGTCGCGCGGGCGGTCAACATCCTGAAGTGACAGGGCCCCGTCTCGTCGTCCCGAGCCCGGACGTCAGCCCTTCCGACCTGCTGTGACTTCCCCCACCTACTCTTGCCGTGGCGGGGAAGGCTTACCTACGTTCGGTTGTATGTCCTCTTTTGGCCCCATCCTTCCCGGCGAGCCGGACGAATCCGCCGAGGCGAGCAGGCCCGCGGCGGACCGCCCCGGAACCTCCGAGCCGGTCGACTTCGTCGTCGACCTGACCGCCCACGAAATGCTCCGGCGCACTCATGCCCTGGCCGCGCTGGGGCCCGACTGGGACCCCGTCGCTGCGCTGCGCGGCGAGGAGGAGGCGCACGACCTGCTGTACTCCGGCCTCAGCGCGGAGCAGCAGCGCATATACGACGAGCTGGTCGCGGCCGGGGTGCTTCCGAAGCGAGGCGGCGGCGATGCTGCCGCTTGACCCGCAGGCCGACATCGGCCGCCGGGCCTGGGTGGACTGTCCGAACTGCGACGACCGCCGCCGGTGCGCCACCTGCGAGCAGGGGCGGGCGTGCCACGACCACTGGCGCTACCTGCTGTCCAACACCGGCAGCCTGCTCCACCTGCAGTGCCCGTCCTGCACCCACGTCTGGACGCACGAGACCCATTTCGGCGCCACCCGATCCGACGGGTAGCCCGCCCGGGTGGCCCGAAAGGACAGTGCGTTTCAGGGCGCGGTGAACAGAGCCGGGAAGCGGGGGCCCAGCCAGGGTTTGGGTCCCCACGTGAGGATCTGACCTCGGGCGATGGCGCGCCAGGGGTTGACCCGGCCCAGCGCGATGAGCAGGAAGGCCGTGGGCTCGATGAGGATGGTGCAGTCCGAGCGGCCCTGCGGCGGTCCCGGTGTGACCTGCACGGCGCCGGAGGTCAGGGACACCCCGAAGGCCTCGCCGCCGCGGAGGCGGATCGTGTAGCGCGCCGTGAGACCGGCGGTGGCCGCGGTGTTGGTCACGCGCGGCATGACCGAGAGCATGAACGGCATGCAGAGTCCCGCCCGCGTGGGGTCGACCATGTGCGGGCGGCCCAGAGCGCGCGCGAGATCGTATCCGTGGCCCAGCATGTGCGTGAGCAGGTAGGATGCGAGAGTGTGCCGGTCCATGGATCCCAGCGGCGTGGCCGGGACGAGCCCGTCGTCGGCCCCGGTGGACCCTTGGGCCGTGGTCCGCGCCATGGCGTCCAGGAACAGGCCGGCCTGGTCCGCGATCATCGTCGCCAGCGGCTCGGCCCGGCGCTCCTCGAAGACGGCCAGGGACTGTTCGTTGGCCGCGGCGAGGCTCTGCGGGGTGCCGTCCCCGTAGGGGCGCTCACGCCCGGACGCCAGGTCGGTCATCAGCTCGTTGGCCAGCGCCAGATGGGCGGCCGCCTCGCCCACGGTCCACTCCGATCGCGGTACCGGAACCGCCGTGTCCGACGCGCCCCGCAACAGCGTGGCGATGTCGTCGGCGGTCTCTCGTATCGCCTGCCCGAGTCCTTCGGGCAAGGAGCCCGTGCCGTCCTGCCGAACCGTCGAATGCACGCCGCCCGTCCCTCCCGCCTGCCACTCCCCGTGCACACGGGGCGCCGGTACCCAACCAGACTCGGGGGCACGCGGCAAGTCCGCGGGCGGCGTGCGTTCCACACCCCTGGGGTTCACTCAGCGGCTGCCCGTCCAGTTGTGGGCCACGTCGACCACCAGGCGGTCGGACAACTGGATCACCCGGAACGGCAGACGGGCCCGGACACCGAGACCTATCTGGGTCTCGCCCTCGAAGCTGCCGGCGAACCGGGTGTCCTTGAAGGTGCGGTACCCGGCGAGGTTCACGCCCGGAAGGGTACGGCCCACCCGTGCCGGATACGTGGACGCGCCGGTCTCCGGGTCGTAGCTCGGCGCGCCGACACGGACGTCGAGTACGGCTCCGCCGCCGACCGGGAGGTAGCGGCCGCTTGCGGTCTGCTGGAGCCGCGCGACGTACCTGACGTAGTAGCCGACGGAACCGCCACCACCGGGCACGTCGAACACCATACGGTCGTAGCAGGCGTGCCGACCGGTCCTGATGTCGTCCAGCGGCACGGCTCCGGCGGTGACACCGCCCTTGGCGCCGCTGCCCCAGCCGGTCGGGCAGGCCGCGGCACGCGCAGCCGCCGCCGGTGCGGCACCCGCCGCGGACGACGCCGCTCCCAACCCGGTGCCCGCCAGAACGAGCGCCGCTATCACTGCCCCAATTCTTCGCATGATGTCCCCCTTGGCCATCGCATGCTGTTTATGTGATGAGACACGCAGATATGGCGGATGGTTGCATGCTGAGGTGGCAGGAGTTTCGACGCTCCGGCTTCGTCGCGACTGTCCGCAGCCGGAACCGCCCCCGGCGCACCGGGACGGTGCCGGGTGGAACGGTGCGTGGTGCCGGTTGTGTTCGTGCGCGGTGCCGGATGACTTCGTGCACGGCCCCACCACCGGTTCGCCGCCGGTGACTTCCTGCGTCGCGACGGAATGCACTGCGTGTGGGGCGATGGTCCGTGGGCAGAGGTCCGGAGCGGTCGCCGACGTGCGGACCTCGACCACCTGCGTGATATACACATTCTCCACATCTTCCGCACCGTCTGTTTGCATGCTCCTGGGGGGAGTTCCGTGAGCGCACCTGGTGCCGGCGGGCGGGTTCAGCCCGCCCACCCCGGCGACCCCTCCGGCATCGGGCCGTACCGCATCATCGGCCGTCTCGGCTCGGGCGGCATGGGTACGGTCCACGCCGGCCTCACCGTCGACGGGCTCAGGGTCGCGGTCAAGGTGATCCACTCCGCGCAGGCCCAGGACCCGGAGTTCCGGGCCCGGTTCCGCCGTGAAGTGCAGCTCTCCGCCCGTGTGCAGGGGCCCTTCCTCGTGCCCCTGCTCGCCGCCGACCCCGAGGCCGCCGCGCCCTGGCTGGCGACCGCCTATGCTCCCGGCCCCACCCTCAGCCAGCACCTGGCCCAGCACGGCCCGCTCACGGGCGGCACCTTGTACGCCTTGGCGACGGGGACGGCCCAGGCGCTGGCGGCCATCCACGAGGCCGGTGTGGTCCACCGTGACGTGAAGCCGCAGAACGTCATCCTCACGCCCGCCGGCCCCCGCGTGCTGGACTTCGGCATCGCACACGCCGCCGACGGCACCAGCGTGACCCGGACCGGCGTCCTCACCGGTACACCTGGCTGGATCAGCCCCGAGTACTACCGCGACGGCACCGCCGGGCCCGAGGGCGACATGTTCGCCTGGGGTGCGCTGGTGGCCTTCGCCGCAACGGGCCGTCTCCCGTTCGGCGGTGGCGCGCCGGACGCGGTCGCGTTCCGCGTCATGTCGGGGGAGCCCGACCTGGACGGAGTTCCCGAGGAGTTGCGGGAGGTCGTGCGGACGGCCCTCGCCAAGCAGCCCGCCGACCGGATACGGGCCGCCACGGCGGCGGAGGAATGCGCACGGCTGCTCGCCTCGCAGGCCACCCAGGTGGTCGGAGGCGAAGCGGGCCCGCAGTCACCGCCCGCTGGTGGAACGGTCATGGCCCAGTGGGACATGCCCACCCTCGACGACCCCCGCTGGCACGCCCCGGCAACGCCCTCCTCCCGCAAGCGGACCATTGCGATCGTCCTCGCCGCCGCGGCCGTGGCCGGAGGCCTCGTCGGCGCCGCCGTCGCCTTCCCCATCGGAGGTCACGACAACGCCGGAGGGAACAAGGGCTCCACGGCCTCCGCGGCAACGGCCTCTGCGTCCCGCGCCGCACACGGGGACAGCACGGCACCGCGCACCGAATCCGCAGTGCCCGACGGGGCGACGGAGCCGGCGGTCGATCCGCGCAGAGCGCCCGTCCCGGTCGACCCGCTCGCCGGTGTGCCCCACCCCGCCTACACCCGAGCCGATGACGAGACCCAGCCCCTCGACGACGAGTGGAGACTCAGCGCGGGCGCGAGCACCGCGACCGAGAAGGGCGTCGCGGCCGCGGTCCGGGAGGGGATGAAGGCCATGCTCGCCACCAAGGACATGGACTTCATGGAGCCCACGGTCACCTTCAACAAGGGCGCGCAGACGCTGATGGTGACGGGCGGCCCGGTCTCCCAGCTTCCCGAGGAGCAGCAGGAAGTGTTCCGCAGAAGCGGGGAGATGGCCGCCTGTACCGCCCTCGCACGCCGGCTCAAGGACGACCCCACCGCCTGGCCGTACGGGCGCTACGCGGTCTTCTGGAAGGACTCCGACACCGATCCCGAGGCGGACATCCTCGGTTTCGGCGAGGCCACCGACGGGTGTTACACGCAGGTCGCCGGACAATGGCAGGGGGACGAGTCCGGTATCGCGACCGCGGAGATACCGAGCAGCGACAAGGCGGAGATCCGTGTCGCCGACGCCACCGACAAGGCCATCACCGCGGCCTGGAAGGTGCGGGTCGCCGAGGGGAACGGCGTGGATCCCGCAGCCGCGGACAACGAGATCAGCCTGGGCTTCGATCCAGTCGAGAAGGCCGCGTACGTGTGGATCTACGACTCCAGCGCGACGCTGATCGGCCGCGCCCAGCGGGCCAACTTCCAGGACGTCGTCACCACGACCGCCTGTCGGAAGCTGGTCTCCGAGTACAGCAGCAACAAGAAGTGGCAGTACACCCGTTGGTCCGTCGCCGTGTTCGCCGGCAACAGCGGCGTCCCGGAGTTCACGGGCTCGGGTGACTGCATGCCGTGACGGGCCGGAGGGCGGCACACAGCGCGGTGCGCACGCGTTCCGGCCGTACGGCCGCCCGTCCGCCACCGCCGCGCTCGGCGGCCTTGGTGAGCGCCTCCGCGATTGCGAAAGATGCGGTGGCCTGCCACAACGCTCTACTTGTCCGCCACCGCCACCGCCACCGCCACCGCCACCGCCACCGCCGGGACGGGTGATCAGACGGGGACGGCCGGGGAGTGGACTCCGCCATCGCGATGTGGCTCGCTGTGCCATCTGTTCGCGGACGGGGCACGGGTCACGGGTTGCGCGCCACGGGCGCCGGGCCCGGGGGTGATCCACCCCCTCAGGGTTTATCTGCGTGACACAGCGAAGATGTGTGCCTATTCTTCTTCGTAACGCAGTCAATGTGTGGCGCAGGCAAAGTTGTGCCTTGCGCTGCCCTTTGCTCACTCATCCCGGACCCTCCCAAGGAGCCACATGCTCACCATCGCCGTCACCGGCGCGACCGGCGCCCAGGGCGGTGCCACGGCCCGCGCCGTGCTGGCCGCCGGCCACCGCGTCCGTGCCCTCACCCGCACCCCCGCCTCGCCGGCGGCCGCGGTTCTGCGCCGGCTCGGTGCGGACGTCAGATGCGCCGACTTCGACGACCTCCCGTCCCTCGACGCCGCCCTCGCAGGCGCCGACTCCCTCTTCGCGGTGACGACCCCGTTCGGCACGGACACCGCCGCCGAGGTCCGCCAGGGCAAGGCCCTGCTCGATGCGGCGGCCGCCGCCGGGGTCGGCCACATCGTGTTCACCTCGGCTGCGCACGCCGACCGCGGCACGGGCATCCCGCACTACGACAGCAAGGACGAGATCGAGCGCCACCTCCGGATGACGGGCGTCCCCTGGACGGTCATCGCCCCGGCGGCCTTCATGGACAACTTCGCCTCCGGCTGGACGTTGGAGGGCCTGCGCGAGAACACCTTCGCCTGGCCCATGCCGGCCGACCGCTCCCTGACGCTCATCCCCGCCGACGACATCGGCGCGTTCGCGGCCCTGGTCCTGCAGCGCCGGGCCGCGTTCACCGGCCGTCGTATCGACATCGCCTCCGACGAACTCACCGCGGCCGAGATCGCCACCGTCGTGTCGGCCGCCACGGGCCGCCCTGTCACGCACCGCGAGGTGCCCTTGTCCTACGTGCGCACCCACTCGCGCGACCTCGCGGCGATGTTCGCCTACTTCACCAGTACCGGTCTCGACGTCGACGTCACCGGCCTGCGCCGCGCCCACCCCGAGGTGGGCTGGCACACCTTTGCGGAGTGGGCCGCCGCCCAGGACTGGCCCGCCCTGCTCGCTCCGAACCCGCAGGAGCCCGCCCTGTCATGAAGCGGCGGTCGGCGCGGACAGCACCGCCTTGGCCGCCGCGGTCGCCACCGTCCTCGCCGACGGCTGGTCGATGCGCCGCGCCCCGGGCCGCCTCGTGCTCACCGCCCGAGGGCAGCGCCCGTCCGGTCGCCGTCACCGAACGCGTCGTCGCCCTCCGGGAGATGGCCGGCGCCGGCCTCTCACCAGGGGAGTACCGCACCGTCGTACACGTGCTGAGCGCCTGGCGCGCAATGTCGAGGCGGCGACGGTCGTGGCTTCGGCCGCCCGACGGGTCGCTCACTCCTCGTGGGACGGCGTCCAGTGGTGCTCGCAGAACCAGCGGCCGAACAGCGCGCCCCCGTAGACGACGAACCCGACGCCGATCAGCCACGACTCCACCACCAGCACCGTTCCTACCGCACCGTAGTTCAGTGCGTTGGTGACGATGAGCGGGGTGAAGACGAGGGACGAGAAGGCTCTGAGACCGGCCAGGCCGCCGACGGTGGCGAGCGCACCCGGCAGCAGGGTGCGCCAGTGGACCTGGCCCCCCAGCAGGAAGCGCTGGCCCCACCAGAAGAAGAGAACCGCGCTCACCACGGACAGCGCGACCCGCTCCATCCCCTGCAGCGCCGTCCGGGTCAGTACCTCCTGATAGAGGTAGGCGGTCAGCACCGCAAGCCAGGTCGCCTGCCGCCAGACCCGGTGCCAGGGGCCGGACGCGAGGCCCCAGACGCGCTCGTAACCGTTCTGGATACTGCCTGCGAAGGACACACCGAACACGGCGAGCAGGACCAGGCTCAGCACACTGGTGGTGCCTACGACCTTGCGCGGCGGACTGATGATGCCGGTGAGCGCGTCGGCGGACTGCCCGGACAGCCCCATGCCGTCGGTGAGCCACGACGCGAAGCCGCCCCGCACCAGTGGATCGGCCGCGGCGACCACGATCAGCAGTGGGGCCAGCGTCACCAGGGCGAGCGTGGCGAACCCCATGGCCCGGTGCATCAGCTCCAGATCGCGGCCGCGTCGGAGCAGGATGCGCAGACCGAGCCACTCCCAAGCGCGGTGGAGGCCGCGCCGCCACTGACTCACGGGTCCCTCCCGTGCTCGCCGCATCGTGCTCGTCGCCAACGATTGTGTGCCGTCGGCATCGCGCGGGCGGCTCTCGCTGAATCCCTGGTGACATGATCGGACGAAAGTGACCGAATCGCCCGGCCGGACATGCCGAGGGCCGGGGATCCGAAGAACCGGAACCGCCGAACCGATACGAGTGTCAGGCACCCAGCCGATTGATGTCCCGGCTGTACAGGATCCGCCGGTCGGCCGTCCCGGGGCGGGTCACCGCGAGCATGGCGCGGCCGAGATGCTCGGTGGTCGTGGTGTGGCCGGGCGCGATGCGGTGCAGCAGCGGGTAGAGCCACGCCGTGAGCGTGTAGAGAAGGCGGTAGGCGGGGGTCCTGGAGACGGCGCCGTGGCGGGGCTGGATGTAGCCGGGGCGGAACATGTACGCGTTCATCGGCATCGCCAGCAGCGCGTTCTCCGTGCGTCCCTTGACGCGGGCCCACATGGTGCGGCCCTCCTCGCTGCTGTCGGTGCCTTCCCCGGAGACGTAGGTGAAGGTGAGCCGGGGGTTGTCCGCGCACAGGGTGCGGGCGGCGGCGAGGGCGTAGTCGTAGGTGACGCGCGTGTAGTCGGCCTCGCCGCGGCCGCCGGCCGAGATGCCGAGGCAGTAGAAGCAGGCGGCCAGGCCGGTCAGTTGCCCGGCGAGCGGGGACAGGTCGGTGAAGTCCTGGTGGACCAGCTCGTGCAGCTTGGGGTGACTGATGCCGAGCGGGCGGCGGCTCACCACCAGGACACGGGTGACGGCGGGATCCAGCAGGCAGGCGCGCAGCACGCCGTGTCCGACCATGCCGGACGCGCCGAAGACGACGACGTTCATGAAGGGCTCCGGGGGAGGGAGTGGGGGTCAGGTCCGCAGGACGACCATGGCGGAGGCGACGATGGTGGCCCGGCGGCGTGCACGGTCGATCTCGGAGTCGAGATGCAGGTGAGCACTTACAGGTGCGCTTGCTCACCGCGGGCGAGGCATGATCCCGCCTTGATGGTCTTCATGGTCAGGTGGGAGTCGATGCGCAGGACGCAGCTCAGGCCGCTGAGCTTCTCGGTGAGGAAGGACTCGTAGGCGGCGTGGTCGGCGACGGCGACACGGACGAAGTAGTCGGGGCGACCGTACATGCGCCGGAACTCGATCACCTCGTCGTAGGCGGCCACGGTGTCCTCGAACTCCAGGAACGTCGTGCGGTCGTTGGCGCTGACCTCGACGTCGATGAGGACCTCAAGCCCACGGCCGAGGGCCTCGGGATCGACGACGGCCCGGTACCCGGCGATGACACCCGCCTCCTCCAGCCGCTTGACCCGGCGCAGGCACGGCGGCGGGGTCAGCCCCACCCGCTGGGCCAGCTCGACGTTGGTCAGCCGCCCGTCCTGACGCAGGTGAAACAGAATGTCCCGGTCGATGGAATCGAGTTTCACTTCATTGCGCACGAAGCCATCCTACGGACATTATCGGCAACCATATGACGTGACATTCTTCCTAAAATGTCTCCATGCGAGCAACCACCGCCGTCGCCGTCGCCGTCGACCGGCCCACGCCCGGGCCGCCGTCCCGGACGCCCTCCGAGGCGCGGGCCGCGTTCGAGGACTCCGCCTCCGTGGGCCTGGGCTTCGTCCCGCTCGGCATCGCCTTCGGGGTGCTCGTCGCCCACTCCGGTGTCGGCTGGTGGTGGGCGGGTCTGTCCAGCGCGCTGATCTACGGCGGGTCGTTCGAGTTCCTGCTGATCGGCTTGGTCGCCGCCGGCGCACCGCTGGTCTCCGTCGCGGTGTCCGCGTTCCTGGTGAACCTGCGGCACGTCTTCTACGCACTGTCCTTCCCGCTGCACCGCGTGAAGGGCCGTCTCGGCAAGACCTACAGCACGTTCGCCCTGTGCGACGAGGCGTACGCCCTGACCGCCGGGCACCGGGCCCGCTCCTGGTCCAGCCGGCGCATCCTCTGGCTGCAGCTCTACATGCACCTGTACTGGGCCGGGGGCGCCATCGGCGGAGCCCTGCTCGGCTCCCTCGTCCCGGACAGCGTCACGGGGCTGGACTTCGCGCTGACCGCCCTGTTCACCGTGCTGGCGCTGGACGCCGTCCGCGACCGGCGGGGCGATCTGCCGACCCCGGCGCTCGCACTCCTCAGCGCCCTCGCCGCCCGGCTGGTGTTCCCCGGCCAGCTGCTGCCGGTCGCCTTCGCCCTGTTCACCGCCAGGCTCCTGGCCCGCCGCCGCATCGTCCGCAGGAAGCCGAGCCATGCCTGACACGACCTACCGCGTCGCCGCGGTCCTCGTCTCCGCCGCCGTGACCTGGGCCCTGCGTGCCCTGCCCTTCGCCGCCCTCGCCCCGCTGCGCGCGAGTGGCACCATCCAGTACCTCAGCACACGCATGCCCGCCGGGATCATGGTGATCCTGGTCGTCTACTGCCTGCGCGACCTACCGCTGACCCACGCCCGCGTGGCGGCCCCCCTGGCGGCCCTGACCGTCACGGTCGGCCTGCACCTGTGGCGCCGCAACTCCCTGCTGAGCATCCTCGGCGGCACCACCGTCCACGTCGTACTGGCCAGCACGCTCTTCGCCCACTGAGGCCCGGAAAAGCAGGACGCCCGGTGAGACAGCCGGCCAGATGAGGACCGACCGGCGTCATCACCGGGTCGATTACGTCACCCGCTCACGCGGGAGAGCGTCCGTCAGACCGTGCCGCTCTCGGAAATCGTGATCTTCGCGTTGGTCGAGCCGCTGCGGCTGCCGAGGGACTCGATGCGCTTGACGAGGTCCTCGCCCTCGACGACCTCGCCGAAGACGACGTGCTTGCCGTCGAGCCAGTCCGTGATGACCGTGGTGATGAAGAACTGCGAGCCGTTGGTGTTCTTGCCCGCGTTCGCCATGCTCAGCAGGAACGGACGGTCGTGCTTGAGGGAGAAGTTCTCGTCGGCGAACTTCTCGCCGTAGATGCTCTTGCCGCCGGTGCCGTCACCTCGGGTGAAGTCGCCGCCCTGGAGCATGAACTGCGGGATGACCCGGTGGAACGAGGAGCCTGCGTAACCGAAGCCGTGCTTGCCGGTGGCCAGCTCACGGAAGTTCGTGGCGGTCTTGGGGACCACGTCGTCGAAGAGCTTGAAGACGATCCGGCCGGCCGGCTCGTCGTTGATGCTGATGTCGAAGTACACGTTGTCACTCATGGCGATCAACTTTACCGTCGCTCAGGACCGGGATGTGCAGAAGGGGTCTCCTTGGGTGCTTGGTGTCGTGCCACGAGCCCGGGAACGGAAGCGGAGGAGCCTGCGGTGGCCGAAGGCTGGGTATGGGACGAAACCCTGTTCGCGGGGACCGCCGCCTACTACGAGCACGGCAGGCCGCCGTACGCCCCCGCCCTCGTGTCCCGGTTGGCCGACGTGCTCGCACTCGACGGGACCGGGCGGCTCCTCGACGTGGGATGCGGACCCGGCACCCTGGCCGTGCCCCTCTCACACCTGTTCGGCGAAGTCGTCGGTCTGGACCCCGACCCCGGCATGCTCGGCGAAGCCGCCCGCCGGGCCGCCGATCGGGGAACGACCGCGAAGACACGCTGGGTGCGGATGCGCGCCGAGGAACTTCCGGCGGACCTCGGCACCTTCACCGTGGCGGCCTTCGCCCAGTCCTTCCACTGGATGGACCGCGACCTGGTGGCGGCCACCGTGCACGGCATGCTCCGGCCCGGGGGAGCGCTGGTGCACGTCTCGGACCTGAAGGGTGAGCGGCTGGACGCGGTGGGCCTGCCGTATCCGGTTGCGCCGTACCCGGCCATCGGCGAACTGGTCCGGTCGTACCTGGGGCCGGTCCGCCGTGCCGGGCGCGGAGTGCTCCCCTAGGGGACACCCGGAGGGGAAGCGGCCGTGTTCGGCCGGGCCGGTTTCCTGGGACCCGAACGGCATGTCGTCCCCGGCGGGCAGGTGCTGGAACGCGGCGAGGACGACGTAGTCGCCTGGGCCTTCTCCATGTCCTCCTCGGCTCCCGGCCTGTTCGGACCGCACCGAGACGCCTTCGAAGCCGACCTGCGCCGGCTGCTGCGCTCCTGCTCCCCGGCGGGCCGGTTCAGCGAACGAGGCCCCAGCACCGAGGTGTTCGTGTGGCGAAAGCCGTCCGCGTCCGTCACACGCGGAGGGCGCGGGTGATGAACCCGGATCCGGCGGGCCGACAGCGGAACCGCGCCCGCCGGAGACCCGCACGGCGGGAGTGCCGGAGACCCCGGCTCAGGCGGCCGGCGACAGTGGGTGCTCGCCGCGGTCCGGCCGCCCGCCGACCGGGTCCCTGATCGGCCCACAGGCCGGCAACGACCGCCCGGGATCCGCAATCCGGCCGGGAATCAGCGCGGTACCGGCGTCACGGGTACGACACCACGGTCGACGGCGTCGTGGACGTGCCCGAGGTCGGGGAGCCCGTCTCGTTGATCACGTGCTCGTACTGGCCGTTGCCGCCGAGTGAGACCACCAGCAGGTTGTGGAACTTCACGCCCGGACGGTTCGGCGCGGCGAAGCCGTGGTGCTGCACGATGGACGGGTCGACGTTGTAGCAGCAGTAACTGCCCAGGCCCCAGCCCTCGTGCGCGGTGACGCCGTCTGCGACCTTGTAGGCCGCGTAGCCCTTGACGGAACCGTTCTGGACGGCGGCCTGGCTCGGGGCGTCGTACGCCTTCTCCTTCTGGAAGAAGACCGTGCGGCCCCGCTGGCCGTTTCACTGCACGTCGTACTTGTTGAAGTGCTCGACGAACAGACCGGTGCACAGCACGTCGTCGCCGTTGACCACGACTCCGTAGTCGGCGCGGTTGGTGTTCCAGCCGACACCGGTGCCGTGGTCGGCGCGCCATACCCAGGTGTGGTCGACGATGGTGTGACGGTTGTTGATCACCATGCTCGTGGTCGCCCTGCCGGTGCCCGCGCCGCCGATGCGCACGAAGACGTCCTGCACGGTGGCGGGGTTGGCCGAGTGGTCCCTCGACGCGCCTGCCGGGCCGACCTCCAGCAGGGTCGCGGAGTTGACCGGCCCGGCATCGATCAGGAACCCGGCGAGCCGAACGCCGTCGACGTCGGCCACCTTCACAACCGTGGTCCCGTTGTCGGGGACGAGGGTCGCGTAGCCCAGGCCCAGCACCACGGTGCCCGCGCGGTTCACCCGGATCGGCTGGTCCACGTGGTAGATGCCCGGTGTCACCAGCAGATGAAGTCCCTGTGCGAGGGCCTGGTTGAGCGTCGCCGCGCTGACTCCCGGCTTTGCGACGTAGAACTGCGACAGCGGCAGGGACGTGCCCCTCGGGGTGCCGTTGCCCCAGGTGACACCGCGGGCGTTCGTCCGCAGCTCCGGCAGGAAGACCCGGAACTCGCTGCCGCCGACGTACAGGAACGGCTTCTCGCGGGAGACGGGGGTGGTGTCGAGGATGGTGTACGGCGGATTCGGGAAGCTCTGCGCCGGGGCGCCCTGGACGCCTGAGAAGACCATGTTCCACACGCTGTTGAGCCAGCTCCCGACGGCGCTGTCACGGGTGTACCACTGCTGCTGCGACGTCGGCTTCGACGACTCCACGGTCGCGCTCACCTGCCGACCCCAGCTCACCACCGTCCGCCAGCCCGTGGAGAACATGGCCGCCGAAATGGCCCGCCTCCTCGGCCAGCACATCCACGGCACGCGCACCGCGCCCACGTCGGTCGTGTTCGATCCGGAGCTGATCGTGCGGGACTCGGCGTGAGCCGGACGCCGGTGACGACGGCGCCTGCCGCATCGCTCCGGCCGGTTCGTCGGTGTCCGACCGCGCGCACTCCCTTAGGTCACCCGGTCCTGTGGGCCACCCCTCCGTAGAAGCCGATCTCTTCGGACCTCGGCGGTGGCGGGGTGTCCGGGCGCCAGAACGGCACCTGGGCAAGGCCGGGCTCGACCAGTTCGAAGCCGTCGAAGAACCGCTCGACCTCGCCGCGGGACCGCAGGTTCAGCGTGGCGGTGGCCTTGCTGTAGACGGCCTGGGCCGCGCGGCGGTCGGCGAAGTCGCCGGTGGCGTGCGAGAGCACCAGGAAACTGCCGGCCGGCAGCGCGTCGCGCAGGGTGGCGACCGCCTGCTCGGGCTGCTCCGCGTCGGTGAGGAAGTGGAGGACGGCGACGAGGAGCAGCGCGACGGGCCGGTCGAAGTCGATGGCCCGGCGGACGTCGGGGTGGTTCACGACGGTCTGCGGGTCGCGTACGTCGGCGAGCACGACGCTGGTCGCGCCGGAGCTGCTGAGCAGCGCGTTGGCGTGCGCGGCCACGATGGGATCGTTGTCGACGTAGGCCACGCGCACGTCCGGTGCCAGCTCGTGTGCGATCTGGTGCACGTTCGGCGAGGTGGGCAGCCCGGTGCCGATGTCGAGGATCTGGCGCACTCCGTTGCCGACGACGTACCGGACGGCGCGCTGCAGGAAGGCGCGGTTGGCCTGCAGGCCGATGCGCACCTCGGGCGCGGCGGCGGCGAGTTCCTCGCCGGCCCGCTGGTCCACCTCGTAGTTGTCCTTGCCGCCCAGGAGGTAGTCGTAGATCCGGGCCGGGTGCGGCCTGCTGGTGTCGATCTCTCCGACGCTGAAGCCGCCGTCCCGTCTCACACCGCGCTCCTCTCGATGACCGCCACGCCTCACCCGCGAGCGGACCACGACAGTTTCGCACATCAACTTTCATGCCATCGGGGTGAGTTGGCTGCTGTGCGCTGCCCGCAGCAGGAGCACCATGACGTCGTCCGTGCACTGACCGCCGGGCCGGGCGCGGTGGATGAGGCTGTCCGTGAGGTGCTTGAGGTCATCGTCCGCGGTGTCCACGAGGTGTCCGAGAAGGCGTCCGAGAGGTCGGACGTGGTATCGGCGGCGTCCGTGCCGGGCTTTTCCACCAGCCCGTCGGTGCACAGGGCCAGGACGGCGCCGTCGGGGGGAGCCGTCGGCGGCCGGCAGCCGCCTCTCGTAGCGATCACCACAACCTCCTGGTCCCTTCGGATGTCCAGTACATGGCCAGGCCGCAAACGGCCGGGTCACCGTCCGCCCCCCCACGAGGAGTTCCGTCTTGCGCGTGCACAGCCGCCCGTCGGCCGCCTTCATCGCGGCTGTCGCGATCGCCGCAGCCGTCCCCGTCGCTCTCGCCCCCGCGGCGCACGCCGCCGAGACCGGTCCTGACCTGGTGGTCTCGACGCTGCCGGGCAGCGCTCCCGAGCCGGGAGAGATGTACGAGGAGTCCGTCACCATCACCAACAAGGGCACGGCGGCCGCGGACGGCGTGGTGTTCCGGATCCGGCTCACACGTGGACTCGAATTCCCCGCCCCCGTGGCCGGCTGCACCTACTCGACCGTCGAGGACCAGGTCAGGCAGGCCTTGTGCACATTCGACACGGTCATCGAGCCAGGTGCCTCCGTCACCGCCCCCGTACGGTTCCGGGCGCTGCCCGACGCCTTGATGGAGGCCGTCGAATACGGCACCGGACGCACGGGCGAGGAGCCGGGGGAAGGCTTCGACGACAGTTACCGGCGCCTGACCCTGACCGCCGACAACACGGCCGACCTCGCCGCGGTCGGTGACCGGGTCGAGGCACGCGCCGGCAGCACCGTGACCCTCGAGGCGACCCTGCGCAACGACGGACCGGGATGGATCCAGAACCAGGACAGCGACGACCACGCGGCACTCCTGGTCCGGATTCCGGCCGGCACGGTCGCCGTGGACGTGCCCAAGGACTGCGAGCCGTTCGGCATCGACGGCCCGACCGGACCCTCCGCACCGGGCAAGCCCCAATACGTCTGCTGGCCCGCCGACCACATCCTGGAGGTCGGTCGGACGCTCACCTACACCTTCGTACTACGGCTCAAGGCGACCGCGCAGGACACCGAGGGCGAGGTCAAGGCGACCTCGGTGTACGACATCCACCCGGCGTACGACCACAACTCCGCGAACGACACGGCCCGGCTCATCATCGACGTGCCCGGCGCCGACAAGCCCGACCCCGGCACCTCGGGCGGCGGCGGCACCGGCGGCGACGGGGAGGACGGCGGTTCCACGACGGGCGGCGACGGCAACCACCCGCAGGGCCAGGTCGCCGGCGGTACGGGAACGACGGGCTCGACATCGGGCGGCTCGTCGACGGGTGACCCAACCAGCGGCTCTGGTGCCACCGGCAGTTCCACGGGCGGCAGCCTGGCCGCCACGGGATCCGCCGGCACCTCGCTCATGGCCGGGGCCGCGGCTGCCGCCGCGGGCTTCGGCGGGCTCCTGATCGCGGCTGTACGCCGCCGCTCGCCCGCCAAGCCCTGACGCGGTCCCACAGCTGATCACCAAGGGCGTCCGCATCACCCGCTTAACATGCGTAGCGTCCACACCGAGGGAGTCGTCTTGTCCACGTCCTTTTCCCGTCCTTCCCGCCCTTCCCGTCGTCATCTGCTGGCCGGGAGTGCCGGTTTGGCGCTCGCGGCATCTGCGGGGTCACTGGTTTCACCCGACCGCGCCGCCGCGGCCGAGCCGGCGGCCTCCGCGCTCTACAAGCTCAAGCCGCCGCATCTGCTGGAGGCCGAGACGCTGGTGGAGTATCTGCGGCTCCGTGCGGGACAGTGGGACCACAATCGCTACAACGTCGAACAGGCCGACGGGGAGAATCTCGGCAGAACCCAGGTGACCTGGGGCCGTCCGGGACATCCTGAGGAGTTCGAGAACCTCTCCCAGTGCGCCTCGTTCATGACGTCGTTGCTGCAGCGCTCCTACGGCGCCGACACCGCGTACGGCTGGGCCACCCCGTCGTACTTCAATCAGTATTTTCCGCCGAAGGACGGCTCGACCCGCACCTCCTCCTTCCCCAACGCCGAGGATCTGCAGGCCGGTTTCCTCAACGCTTCCGACGTGCCGCACTTCGACCCGGTGACCAAGCCGGTGAACCTGCGTCCCGGGGACATCGTGGCCTGGGACTACGACCCCGCCGTCAAGAGCACCCCGTACACCGGGCACACCGTGCTGATCCGTGCCTACCTGGGCACTCTGACTTCCTCCGTCGACAGCAAGCTCGGCATCACCGGGGTGGTCCCGCACCTCTTCCAGATCGTCGACTGCACCAACAGCCCCCACGGAGGCCCGGACCGCAGCAGCGCGTCCAGTGTCGACCGCTACCGTTCCTACCCCGACACCCGCGCCGAGCTCGCCGACGACAACAGCGCCTACACCGAGCACAGCGGCGTGGGCTACGGCCACATGATCTTCTACGCCGACCCCGACACATCCCTCTTCGCGGGATACCGCTGGAGCGTCAACTCCTCCGAGCCCCAGCCGGCGGTCGCACAGCCGGTGACGGGCAAGAAGCAGATCGCGGCGGGCCGGGTCAACGCCTTCCTGGTGTAGTCGGCACGGCGGTTCGGCGTGCCATGAACCGAGGCTCAGGACGGTGCTCTGAACGCTCCGAGCTCCTGCGACGTCGGAGGAGAAACAGCCGGCGAAGTGAAAGGCCCGAACATGGCATCCGTCCGTCTCGTTCCCCGGTTCCCGCTGCCGCGTCTCGCATTGATCGCCGGGCTTGTCTGGGCAACCACCGCGTGCCAGGGGGAGTCCGAGTCCCTCGGACAGGCGAAGGAAAGTACTGCCTGGAGAGAGCCTTCCGCGTACACGTACACCCTGAAGTCGACCGGGGGAGAGCGACTCCTGATCGGGAGCTTCAGGGTGACCGTGCGCGAAGGGAAGGTGATGCATGCGGTGGGTCTGGACGAGCAGGGCCGCGGTGTGGTGCGGCGGTCGCCCGGGACGGTGCCCACCATCGGCGCACTGGTGAGGGAGCTCGAACAGGCCCGCCGTGACGGCGCGGACACGGCGGAGGCGGAGTATTCGACCACCGGGTATCCGGTGCGCATCACCGTGGACTGGTCGGTGAACGCCGCTGACGACGAAGCCCAGTACGTGATCAGTGACTACGTGGTGGCGCATCAGGACAAGTGACTACTACGTGGTGGCGCGCTGGTACATCGGTGCGGAGAGGGCAGGATTCGAACCTGCGTGGGCCCCGGGGGGCCCGACCTCGAGGCGTGCTCGCTGGTCCCCGATCAACCACTCCGGGCACCTCTCCCTGCGTCCGGCTTCCGGTTTCCCGTGCCGTTCACATGAAGAAGAGTGACAGGAGGCGCTGACAGCGCACTGACACGCCACTGTCCGGGTTCGAGTGGGGGATGTCCCCGATGCGCGGGCGGGATCAGGGCCTGCACGATGGGCGGTATGACGAAGGCACAGCCGACCAAGCGTCGACTCCAGCAGCAGCACGGCCTGCGGGCAGTGGCCGTCTGCGCGGTCCTGATCATCAGCTCGCTGATCGCGGTTCTTCCCGCTCAAGCCGCGATACGACGCGGGTCGGCCGCGCCTCCTGCCCGGATGCGGTTACCGGTTCCCACGGGCAGCTTCCAGGTCGGCGAAGTGAACCTGCACCTGTCCGACACCTCCCGCCACGACCCTTGGCAGCCGGGCAGGGACAGCCGCGAGCTGATGGTCAGTGTCTACTACCCCACGGCCCGAGCAGCCGGACGTCCGGCCGCGCCCTACATGCTGCCCAGTGCGGCGGCCCACTTCGACTCGGTGACCGCCAACGACTATCTGGGGATGGGGCTGCCGGTCGGACAGACCGACTGGGCAGCCACGGTCACGCACGCCTCACAGGGTGCGCCGGTCGCCGACGCCGGCAGGAAGCGGCCGGTGCTGATCTACTCCCCGGGTCTGGGCGAGCCTCGCACCTGGGGCACCACTCTGGTGGCGGACCTCGCCGCTCGAGGCTATGTGGTGGTCACCATCGACAACACCTACGAGTCCCCGGAAGTGGAGTTCCCCGACGGCTCGTTGGCCACCATGGTCACGCCGACCGATCCCGACGCATTCATCAAGAAGGCTCTCGGTATCCGGAACACCGACACCAGCTTCGTGCTGGACGAGTTGGGCTCGTTGAACGCCGGCCGGAACCCCGACGTGGACGGCCGCCCACTGCCCTGCGGCCTCGCCGGCTCTCTCGATCTGTCCAAGGTGGGCATGTTCGGCCACTCGATGGGCGGCACCGCGACGGCGACTGCCATGGACGCCGACCCGCGGATCACCGCCGGCATCAACATGGACGGCAACCTGACCGACTTCGACGGCACACTGATGCCGGTGGCCGAGCACGGGCTCACCCGGCCGTTCCTGCTGATGGGCAAGGACGGCCCCACGGACACGGGTCCCGGCTGGACCGCGTTCCGGGCCCACACACCCGGCTGGAGCCGTCAGCTCAGGCTGCGCGGGTCCGAGCACGCTTCCTTCACGGACGCGGAGGTTCTGCTCCCGCAGCTGGATCTGTCACCGGCCACCCGGACACAGGACATCGGCACGATCGACCCGACCACGGCTGTCCGCACCAACGAGGCCTACGTATCCGCCTTCTTCGACCACTGGCTGCGCGGGCGGCACGGCCAGTTGCTGAACGGGCCCTCACCCCGCTACCCGGCCATGGAGTTCGTCGACTGATCGACGGCCGTGGCCATGGACGACAGCTCACTTGAAGTGGACGAGAATGCGCCCGGTGTTGCCGGAGTCGACCTCCCGGCGGACGTACAGCTTCCTGATGTGCTTCTGATCGAGGAACGCGAGGACGCGAGCCTTGAGCTGTCCTGTTCCCTTGCCCGGGATGATCTCCGCAACAGGCTCGCCCGCGTGGTTGGCCTTGAAGACGAACTGACGCAGCGCCAGTTCGATGTCGCGGTTGTTGCGGAAGAGGGGATGGAGATCGAGCGACATCATGCGGAGGCTCCTCCTGGTGCTCGCTGCCGGCTTCAGTGGGCGTCCTCGGTCGGTGCCTGCTTCTTGCGGGCCCGGTAGGCGGCTGCCTTGATCTTGTTACCGCAGGACTCCATGCCGCACCACTGGCGGCGCGTGCCTCGGGAACGGTCGATGTAGATGCGGGTGCATTCAGGATTGCCGCATTCCTTGAGCAACGGTACGTCGGACCCGCTCAGCAGCTCCACGGCCTGCCTCACCACGCTGGACAGGGCCGCTTCCGGGGCCGCGACGGTCCATCGCCCGGTCGCGGTGAGCTGGGGCGTCGCGGGAGGCTTGCGGGCCGCGCCGTTGACCGTGGCCAGTGCTTCGTCGTCGTACGGCTCGCCGAGGCGGCGAGCGGTGACGAGGCGGTACAGAGCCTCGCGTACGGCCACGGCCCGCTCGACGTCGACGTCCTGGCTGGGGGAGATGGCGTCCACGATGCCGGACTCCAGGTACCAGGCGTCCAGGCGCTCGGGTGACACGAACATCTCGAAGCCCACCGTGCGGCGCGCGCGGAGGGTTGCGGCGAAGTCGAGGGCGGGGTGTCCGCAGACGAAGACGTGCTCCAGGTTCACATCACCATCTTGACAGGTGACGATGGGGCCTGCAAGGTGCGTCGGGGGCTGCAGGGTGCCGGCTCCCGGGGCTGCTTCCGGCGCGTGTCCGTCCGGAATCCGCGGCTCAGAGGCCCAGGTCCGCGGCCAGGCAGGAAAAGGAAGTCCAAGATCCTTCCGGGGAGTGCGAGTCGCCCGTCGGGTCCTTCGGTCCCGCAGCCCTTTCCTCGACCATGTCCTCGTAGCGGATGCGCTCGGGCAGCTTGCCGAACCGTGCGTTGCGTGCCGCGGCGGCGCCGTCCAGGATGTTGTCGCTCTCCACAGTCGTCCTCCCTGCTCCTCTACTGCATCACCCTTCAAGTGGGTGACGCTTGGCTGATGCGATCAGAAGTGGTCCACGTCGACGACGGCCTGTGCGAAGGCCGAGGGCGCCTCCTGCGGCAGGTTGTGGCCGATGCCCGCCAGGGTGCGGTGGTCGTATGCGCCGCTGAACCTGTCCCGGTACGCGGCTCCGTTGCCCGGCGCCGTGAAGGGGTCGCGCTCGGGATCGAGGGTGATGGTCGGCACGTCGATGACCGGCCGTGCGGCGAGCCGCTTCTCGAATCCGTCGTAGCGGGGCTCGCCGTCGGCGAGGCTGAGTCGCCACCGGTAGTTGTGGATGACGATGTCGGTGTAGTCGGGGTTGTCGAAAGCCGCGGCCGTGCGCTCGAACGTGGCGTCGTCGAAGTCCCAGGTCGGGGAGACGGTGTCCCAGACGAGCCTGGTCAGCTCGTGGCGCTTGGCCTTGTCCGCCAGGGCGAGGCGTCCTCGTTCCGTGGCGAAGTAGTACTGGTACCACCAGGCGTATTCGGCTTTGGGCGCCAGCGGCCGCAGATTGGCCTCGAGGTTGGTGATGAGATATCCGCTCACCGACACCAGGGCCTTGCAGCGCTGGGGCCACAGGGCCGCGATGATGTCGGCGGTCCGCGACCCCCAGTCGAAGCCGGCGAGTACGGCCTTGTCGATCTTCAGGGCGTCCATCAGGGCGATGATGTCGAGCGCGATGGCCGACTGCTGAGCGTTGCGGAACGTCCGCGAGGAGAGGAAGCGCGTCGTGCCGTGACCGCGGAGGTGCGGGACGATCACCCGGTAGCCCTCCGACGCCAGCAGTGGGGCCACGTCCACGAAGCTGTGAATGTCGTAGGGCCAGCCGTGCAGGCAGATGACCACGGGGCCGTGGGCAGGGCCCGCCTCGGCGTAGCCGACGTTCAGCAGACCGGCCCTTACCTGCTTCAGCGAGGCGAACGACGTGTGCGCACCCGGGGTGACCGTGGGTGACGTCCTCGTCCCGGCTCCGTCTCCGGTGGCGGCAGAGGCGGTGGGGAGACCCTGCAGGCCGGCCGTGGAAGCAGCGGCCGCGCCGGTGCCCAGGCTCAAAGCCGTGTTGAAGGTGCGCCTCTTGATCATCTGAAGCCCTCCGTGCGGTTCGGTGTCGACCTCCGCGCCGCCCCGCTCGCCATGGTAGGCGCGTGCGTCGACTGTCGCACAGAGCGCGTCACCGGTCAAACAGGTGACGCTGGTGGGGAAGGGTTCCGGGCCCGCAGGGGCCGGTTTCCTTGATGCCGAAAGGCTGTGAGCGCCGGGGCGCATGACCAGTCGGCCTCCTCGCACAGCCTCGTGCCGTAGGCCCACTGGACAGCGCCCCTGCCCGTGTCGTTTCACTCAGGAAAGCGTCCGGCACAGCAGTGCATCGGGTCCCGGACTGCTGCCGACGCGTGTGGTGAAGGCGATCCCGGCGGCGTACTCGTTCACCGCGCACTGGCCCTTGTAGTCGCCGTAGGCGAAGTCGCCGCCCGCCGCGCCGGAGGGACGGTTGTCGGACCGGTCGAACCACACGGTGCGTCCGCTCCCCGACAGAGCCGTGCGTGCCGGCACGCACAGGGCAGCCGACAGACGTTCCCCACGCACGCTGTAGCCGATCAGGAAACCGCCCGGCGGGCACTGGAGCTTGGTGTACCCGGACGCCCAGTCGGCGCCCGCGGGAACGTAGCGCTCGTCGGCGACGACCGTCTGACCCGCTTCCGCGGTCCGCAGATCTGTCGCGCCGGCGTCGGTGCACAGGCCCCGGCCGGTCGTGTGGCTCAGGCCGATCAGCCGCAACCCGTCGGGGCAGGCGGCCTTGTGGGCTCCCGAATCCCAGTCTCCCGCGCTCCGCACACGCAGCGACTCCACCGCGTCACCATGGTCGGTGCCGAGCATCCGCCAGAGGGGAACGTCCGCCACGGGACCGGTCGTGCTCGACGCGGACATCAGGTGCTGCCATGCCGCACCGCGCCAGTCGCCGGAGTCGAGGATGCCGGTGCGGTGCCCCGCGCTGTCGTAACGCAGCAGCGACCAGTCGTCGTGGCCCTCGAAGCCCACCAGCGGCCAGAACGCGAAGTCGGCGTCATGGCCGGCGAGGTAGTCGGTGATGTTGCCGAACCAGGTACGGGCCGCCGCGTTCGTCTCGTTGGTCCCGATGCCGAACTCGCTGACCCAGACGGGTGCCGTGTAGTGCCGACCGGTCTCCTCGACGAAGAACGCCTCGTCGTCGAGCGCCGCGTCCAACTGCTCGCGGGTCAGGTCCTGGTAGCGGGGATCGTGGGTCTCGCCGATGCCGGTGGCACCGCTGTGGTGCGGGCCGGTGTAGCCGTAGAAGTGGGCGGAGTAGACCAGCTTGTGGGCGTCGACGAGGGTGTGCGACAGCGTGCGGGCAGGGGTGAGCGCCGGCCGGCCGTGCGGGAGTCCGTCGACGGGTACGCCGGTCCAGTTGATACCCTCGATGACGACGAGGAGACGGGGGTTGGCCTCGGTGAGAATCCGGTCGGCGGCGAGCTGGGCGGCGGAGTACCAGTCGTGGTCGTCGCCCAGGCCCCAGTTGGGATCGTCCAGCACATTGCGTCTGACCTCGTTGTACAGGTCGGCCCCGACGACGCGGGGAACGGAGGCATAGCGCCGGGCCATGAAGACCCAGTCGTCGGCCCACTGCCGAGTGGACTGCCCGGTGTTCCACCGCTCGTTGCCGTCGATCCCGCAGCACCATCGGGACGTGTTGGTGTGGTTGTTGAGGATGACGGCGAACCCGCTCTCGCCGAGCGCACCGACGACGGCGTCATAGATCTGCAGCGGCGTCTTGCCCCGCAGCCGGGGGTTGGCGCCCACGGCGCTGTCGGGCACGGGGGTCGTACCGTGGATCATCTCGTTGGAGAACGGCAGCCGGATGGTGTTGATCCCCAGCTCGTGGAAGTCGGCCAGCAGCCCGTCCAGCGGGACGCGGTCGAGGCCGAGAGGTATGCCGTAGGAGTTCTGGCCGGCGTGATGGTTGGCGGGGTCGGTGACACTGCCGTTGCCCGTCCACGATCCTTGTGCGCCGTCCCAGTTGGCGGCCTTGAGCCGGAAACGGTTGCCCTGCCCGTCGACGATGTAGCGGCCTTGGGTGGACAGCGGTGCGGACCAGGTGGCGGAGTCCCTCGCAGGGGCGTGGAGGGCGGGCGAGCGGGCCGGTGGGGCGGCGGACGCCGTGGTCGTCTGCGCGGCCACGAGCACTAGTCCCGCGACTGTTCCGGCCAGACGCAGGACAGCTGGTGCGATCGACATGAGGACAGCCCTTGGTAGTTGGGGGAGCCGTACGACCAATGGAGAGGAACTCCGCCTGGGGCAGGCGGAGTTCTCCGAGGATGTACGGTGCCCGTTGGGGCTGCGAAGGTCCAGTCGGCCGACCCTCCCTTCCTCACCGGCCGGCACCCCTCACGGGCTCCCCGCCCCACCCGTTTCCGTCGTGTCCGCCAGGAAGTCGAAGGCCAGCCCGCTGGAGCCCTCGCCGCGGTCCGGTGCCCCGGCGGGCGCCGAGCCAGACCGAGACGCGGCCGTCACGCCAACGGGCACGGTTGTAGGCCAGGCAGAGACGGGTGCCTGTCTGCGGGACCTCCTCCTCGTTGACGAAATACTGCTGCCTTCGATCGAGGCCCTGCCGCAGCAGTGAGGTCCGCGGGTGGACGGGCAGGCCGGTGACGGTGCTCGGCATCGCGGCGCGCTGCAACCGGATCGCCCGGTCCTGCCCGGGCACATGCACGGGGATGAACGGGATCCAGTGCTCCGGCACGGAGTTCATGGCCTGGTAGGCGACGGCCGCCGCCGGTGCCGGCACAGTGGGTGGTGTGCGCAGCCGCAACCGGTGGGCGAGTTCCTCGGCGGAGATCTCGGTGCCGCGCCTGGCCGCTCCGGTGGCGGTGGGCACGGTCGCCTCGACTCCCCACACCAGGTTGGCGCTCTCGTCGCGCGCGAGGACGACCTCCTCCAGCGGCCGGCCGTCGGCCACCACCACGGCACCCGGCGGCAGGAGCAGACCGGTGTCGGCGGGAACGTCGTCTTCACCGACGGTGTCGAGGGTGAACATCGACCAGCGCTGCCACTGGGCGTCGCTGCCCGCCCCCGCGGGAGTGGTTCACAGCTTCTCCCCGAAGACGTCGGTCACGGCGAGCCCGCGGATCGAGGTATACGTCCCGGCCGGCAGGGCGCAGGGCAGCTGGTACCAGTCGTTGCTGTAGACGAGCGCGAACTCCAGGAAGACCAGCCGCGCCAGGTCGGTGCTGTCGGGGGTCACGGCGGCGAAGTTCGTACGGCCGTCCTCGACCGCCACGGTGGCGCGCAGCCGGGCCGGGCTGGACGGACGGGGGCTGGTGGGCGTGGTGGTCAGGAGCCGTTCGGCCTGTTCGAGAAGGCCGAAGCGCTGCTCGTCCGGGGTGGAGAGGGGCAGGTTGTCGTACGCCCGGACGAGGGCGTCGGCGTCGGCGAGGGAGCGGGCCATCCGGTCGGCGGCGACGGCGACGGCCGCCAGAAAGTCCGCGCACACGCTCCGCCGCCACTCGATGCCCTCGCCCCAGCCGCTGCGGACCATCCCGAATCCGCCGCCTGTCGTCACCAGTCCGGAGTACCGGGAGAGGAAGTCGTCGATGCCGGAGACGAGTTCACCGCGCGCGGGGACGGCGGGCGGTGCCGGGAAGAGCGGGGTCAGGTCGCGGAGGAAGGCGTCGACGCTCTTGCGGAGGGCGTCGAGGGCCGTGCGCACGGCGGCGGGGCGTTCCCTGGGCACCGTGACGGCCTCGTCGTCGGTCGCGTCGCCCGGGCTCGAACCGGCCGCGGCCCGCAGGTCGGTCGGGCGCAGGGGGCGCGCGGTGGTCAGCAGCGAGCGCAGGGTGTCGGCCAGGGAGGACACCTCGAAGAGGGTGAGCTTGCCGCCGACGCGCTCGGTGTACCTGATGGTCAGGACGGCGTCGGGGCGCGGACGCCTGGGTTCCCACCAGCAGGTCGTCCAGTCCGATGTCGGTCGGTCGGAGCCGTCGCCTGCGGTGCCGAAGCGGCCGAGGCTCACATTCACGACGGCCGGCTTCTTGAACACCCCGGGGGCGAGCCAGGACTGGCCGAAGATGTGCGCGGCGCCCCCGACGATGTCGGCCTTGGTCAGGGCCCTGACGATGGCAAGGTCGGCGTCGGGGGCGACGCCGATCGGCTGATCACGTTTGCAGCACCCACGGGACACCTTGCCGACGCCCGCCGCGATGCCGGTGACGTGTGTGCCATGGTCGGTGCCCTCCCGGGACACGAACGGGGCACGTGGATTCGCCTGAAGCGCGGCGTTGATCTCGGCCTCGGTGATCTCGCGGCCGCGCCTCACGGCGATCTTGGGCGTGGTGCCCCCGGTGAACGTGGGTTTCGGGTCGATCTCCTCGACCGTTCTGCCGTCGTAGCGGCCCGTGAAGTCGACGACGACCGGTGTCGCGGGCGTCTGGCGGAGTGTGAAGTCGAACAGTGAGACGATCCGGGTCCGGGGAGGATTGCTGCCCGGCTTGATGAGGGCGGGGTGGTAGATGTCGATTCCGGAGTCGATGACACCGACGAGCACGCCTTTCCCGCTCACGCCGCTGGGCAGCGGCGGCATGGCCTCGGCGTGCGTGTCTGCGGCGTCCCTGGTGGATATGTCCCGCGTGATATCGGGGCGCCTGCTTTCCGTCTGCGCCTGTGCCGGAGCGTGTCCAGCGTGGTCCGGACGAAGCGGCTTCACCGGCTGGTCACTGTGGATCGCGACGACGCCGGTCACCGCGGCCACCTCTTCCAGGTCGGCCACCGCGACCCTGCCGACCGCGATCCGTGCCGTGCGGAATTCGATTCACAGTCCGGCACTCTCGGCGGCCGCCGAGTCTCCCTCGAGGTGTGTCAGGACCCTGACCTGTTCCTGGCCCGCGGTCTTCACGGCTTCGACCGCGGTCCGTGCGGCCGCGGCCGCTTCGCTCCTCGACGGAGCGGTTTGTGCCGCGGCTCGTTCGGCAGCTTCGTCGGCATGGCGGACGAGTTCCTTCAGAGCCTGCACGCGAGAGAGAAGCGGTCCGTCGAGTTTGCTGATCACCACACGGCACCCCCGAGCCGAGCCGACCCCTTTCGCGTGCCGGGCGACTGAACCCACCGAACGGCCGAGGTGAAGCAGGACAAGACAGATGTGCGCCGCCCAAGTTCCCCCGTGGTCGGCGTCAAGCGTAAAGGCCTGCAAAGTTATGCGTCAATTGGTCTGTTGGCGTTCGAATTCGGCGATGGCGGGCCTGTGGCGCAATTCGATCACAAGAGGCCAGTGCCGTGAAATATGGCCGAAAAGATTCGATTGGCTGAAAGTGGTTAATCATTTAGAGGTGCCGGTGGCGACGCATTCTATGCAGGCATGGGGAATTGCCTTACCCTGCTGGCTCCTGTCTTCAACTCAGCGGCTGGAGTGGCGTACGGACGGGGCGAACCGGCCAGACTCTCCGCCACTGCTGCAGAACGTCGGCCGCCCGCGACCCGTCGTCGAGCTCGGGTCCGGGCCGGCCGGGTCGCGGGTACGCGGGCGACGGAATCCGGCGGGGCGGCTTCGGCGCGGTGCGCTCCGGGGATTGCGCGACCGCGCAGAGGCTGGACGCCGCCCGCGCCCTGAGTCCCACGGCCGAGTGGTCGGCGAGGGGAGACGGCCTGGCGCGGGCGGCCTGCGGAACGGCCGGCAGCCGATCGGCTCGACAGGCTCCGGGAAGAGTCGGGGGCTCGGTCAGGGGCGCTCTACCTGCTACTTCTGAAATTCAGGGGGCCGAGCAGGCCGCTGCTGTCGGCCTGCGCGTCCGTGCTGGTGTTGTATTCCAGGGTCGCTTCGACCATCTCGTCGACCGACAGGAAACCGTCCCCGTCCGCGTCGAGCCTGGCGAACGCGATCTCGGCATCGGTGGCCGAGACACCGAAGGCCCCGAAGAAACCCTGGTGTTCGTCCAGGCTCACCCTGCCGTCCCGGTCCCGGTCCATCGCCTCGAAAAGACGCCTTCTGACGTCTTCCCGCTTCCGGATGCGCGAGGTGTCAGCACCGACCCGAGCCGCCTCGAGCTTGTCCGTGATGAATTCATCGAGGGAGATCCGCTGGTCGCCGTCGAGGTCGATCCGCGAGGCCATGTCCTCCCACACCTCCTGGAAGACGGCACTGACGGCGGCCGCCCGCGTCGAACCGGAGTCCGAGAAATTCTTGCAGATCCTGTCCGCCAGAATCTCGAAATCACGGCGCTCGAGATATCCATTGCCGTCGGTGTCGTAGGCGCCGAACAGCTTGGCCATTTTCTCGCGGAGAACGTCCTCGGACATTTTCCTCCCTTTCACGGCGACAGGTGCTGAAGTCCTCCGCCATGTATTCCCCGCACGGCTGCGCCGAGCGACGCAGGGCGACGGGAGATACCCCGTTCGGGGGCCTGCCCGGCCGCCGGCCGGCGGCGTGGTGATCAGGCGCCGTACGGGACCGATCCGACTGCTCTCGCCCCGCTGCCGTTCGCGGAGGAACATGGAAGGTGAGCGAGCAAAGGGGGCCGTCATGAAGACCGGAGCCTCGGACTACGACGCCTATCTGTACTCACGCACTCCCTCCCAGGCCGAGGGCGAGCGCGACGAGCCGGCCGAGCGCACAGGTGTGGAGCAGCACCCGGACGTCCCCAGGACGGAGCCGTCCCAGGCGGAGGGCGAGCGGATGCAGGACGCGGGAGGTGCATGACCGCGCGTGCGGGTCGCCGCGGCGCGGGCAGGTCGTCCGGCCCGTGTGCCTGCGCGCTCTCGGCTACGAGGCCCATGCAGGTCCTCTGTCGTTCGCGGCAGGCCCGCACGGTCGTCCGGCTGCTGTCGGCGGCTGCGCCGCCAGGGGCCGTGTTTTGGCATGGTCACTGAACATCGCGCGGCTGAACGGCATCGTGCAGGCCGTTCTGCTGAGGGCGAGGGATGACTCGGCATCCGGCTCCTCCGTCGCACCGGCAACTCTGTCGCCCGCGCCCGTTCGGAGAATGACCGTAACGCCGCCCTGCCCCCCAGCCCTGATCCACAACGTCCCAGGAATGTAGGGGAGTTACGGAAGGGATCACATCGCCCTGTGTGTCGGTCACCTCCCTGAGCGGGGTACGCCTGAGCGGCCATGGCGTGAATTCGATCTGGCGACCCACCTTGCGGGGTGATCGAATCGGTGCTCGATTGCACTCGGTGGTGGGGAGCTTGCGTGACTGCAGTGTCGTACGCGGATCTGCATCGGCGGATGGCCGCCAGGATCGAAGCGGAGCGAGACACCGCACTCGGCCTGCTCGGTCCCTCGGCGTCCACGGCCCGCGCGGCCGTGGCCGAACTCCTGGAGCACCGCACCTTCACATACCCGTTGTCCGTTCTGCCGTTGGTCGTGCACGCCGTCGAGACCGGAGCACTCGAACCGGCGCTGCCGCTGGCGGCCGTCCATGACCTGTGGTGGACGTCGGCCTGCTGTCTGGACGATCTGGCGGACTCCCAGGGCACCTGGGCGGCCGGTGACCTGACTGACAACCAGGCGCTCATCGCCACTCTGCTCGCAGGAACGTCCCTCCCGCTTCTCGTCGTTCAGTCGATGCGGGCCGCGGAGCCGGTCCGCGGTGTCCTGTCGGCCGAGCTGGTGGCGTGCTCGGTCAGGGCGGCCGAGGGCCAGCTCAGAGACCTGCGCGGGGAGGCGGCCGTCGCCACACGCGAGTCTGTGGTCGCGGCCTACATCGGTAAGTCCGGCGCACCTTTCAGCATGATCACCACCATGTCCGCGGAACTCGCAGGCGCAGACAGACGGCGCGTGGAGCTGTGGCGCGAGTTCGGCGACGTCTTCGGGGTGCTGTGGCAACTCCTCAACGACCAGGAGGACATCATGTCCGGCCGCGACGAGGACCTGCGCAACGGCACCGTGACCTATCTGCTCGCCTGCGCCCTCGAAGAGACGCCTTCCGTTGCCACAGAGCGCGTCATGGCCCTGCACTCCGCCGCGAAGACCTCCGCGCAGGCCCGGACGGACCTCACCGACATGCTCCTCGCGCCCACGGTCCTGCGCCGTTACGCCAAGGACATCGACGAGTTCCGCGACCGCGCCCACCGCATCCTGGACGAACTCGGTGGCCACGAGACCTATCGGCCCGTTCTCCGGGACCTGGTGGACCAGTCGTCCCGCATACTCCTCGAGCCCCGCACCGCCACCGCCTCGCCCCCCGGGTGACGTCCCAGGACGCACCCTCACGGCCGGGCTCGAAACACCGTCCCGATGACAACGTCCCCGAGCGGACCACCGGTTGGCCCTTCCGGCCGGGCCGAGCACCAAGGCGGCGACCACTGCCGCCGGGCTCACGCGGTCACGCCGCGGCCGACGGGCGGATGTTCTGGTTGAGGCGGAAGAGGTTCGTGGGATCGTAGGCGTCCTTGACCCTCACCAGCCGCTGGTGAACCGCCCCGGGATACGAAGCGCGCACCTTGTCCTCGGCAGCGTCCCCGGTGAAGTTGACGTACATGGACCCGCGGCCGTGGCGTGCGATCTCCTCGCGGGCCTCGCGGCCCCAGGCGACGGAGTCGTCGAAGCCGGTCGCGTCGGGGGACCGGACGACCACGTTGCACAGCACGCTCGGATCCCGCTGGCTGAAGGCCGTGGCATCGGCCGGCACGCGGGCGAAGGCGCCGCCCAGCTGGTGCAGATGGATTTCACTGGCGGGTGTGGGCGTCGTCAGGTGGCGGCGCAGCACCGCGTCGAGCGCGGAGTCGGAGGGCTCGATGAACGCCGACGTGAAGTAGTTGTGCGCGCCTGCCGTCCACAGCGGGTCGAGCAGTGTCTGCATCGCCGTGTACGGCATGGGGCCCATGAGGTCGGCAACGGGGGTTCCCAGCGTGCGCAGCGGTCCTACGGCCGCCTCGCCGGCCGCGGGGTCGCCCGCGTACATCCCGACCAGCACCACGATGCGGGTGCCGTGGACCTCCGGGGGCAGGAACGGCAGCGGAGGCGCGGTCGTCAGGTTGATCACCGTCGTCAGCTCGTCGGGCATGTCTCCCGTCAGCTCACGCCAGCCCGAGACCACCTGCCGGGCCTGCTCCAGGGGATAGACGATCAGGCCGGCCAGGACCTGCGGTCCGACCGGGTGCAGCTGATACTCGAGCGAGGTCACGACACCGAAGTTGCCGCCGCCACCCCGCAGGGCCCAGAAGAGGTCGGAGTGCTCGTCCGGGTCCGCGCGCACCACACGGCCGTCCGCGGTGACGACCTCGGCCGCCGTCACGTTGTCGGAGGCCAGACCGTGGCGGCGCAGCAGCCAGCCCACTCCGCCGCCGAGCGTGAAGCCGGCGATACCGGTCGAGGAGACCAGGCCACCGGTCACGGCGAGGCCGAAGGCCTGGGTTTCGTGGTCGAGGTCGCCCCAGGTCAGGCCGGTCTGGGCGATGACCCGGCGCCGTACGGGATCGACGATCGCGCCCTTCATGGGGGACAGGTCGATGACGATCCCGTTGTCGCAGGTCGAGAAGCCGGCGATGCTGTGGGCGCCGCCACGCACGGCGACGAGCAGGTCCTCGCTGCGTGCGAACTCGACGGCGCGGATCACATCCGCGGTCCCCGCGCAGCGCACGATCAGGGCCGGGTGTTTGTCGTGGGCCGCGTTCCAGACCGCGCGGGCCTGGTCGTAGCCGGCGTCGTCGGGGCGTACGACGGTGCCGCGCAGGCCCGCCTCCAGTTCGGCGACGGTGGCGTCCCCCAGGACACCCTTTGCCGTGTCGATCGACATGGTCGGCTCCTCGGTGTGAGTGTTCGCGCTGATGGTCAGGACCGTAGGCAGCTCCTCTTAGCACTCACTCAGCAACTGCTTTGGCCGGTCGGTGCGGTGGGCACCGAACGCCGCAGGACGTCCGGGCCACGGGTGTCGCCGAGGCGGGTGAAGAGGGCCTCGGCCCGGGCGGCGGTGGCTTCGGCGGCCTCCCGCTCGCCCGTCCGCCACTGCAGCTGCGCCAGCATGAGGCCGACCCAGCCGGCGGCGGAGGTCGAGCCGGCGACGTGCTCCAGGCGCTGGGCGCGGGTCAGCAGGGTGCGGGCGCGCGCCGAGTCGCCTGCGGTCCGGGCCACGAGCCCGAGGTGGAGCAGGCTGTTGGTGGTGCCTGGGAGGTCGTCGGTCTCCTCGAAGCCCGAGAGGACCCGGGCGATGGTCGCCTGTGCGCTGTCGGTGTCCCCGTCGGCCAGCTGGAGGAGGCCCAGGCAACCCAGAGTGATGCCTTCCTCCCGGCGGTCGCCGAGTCGGCGTCTGATCGCCAGCGCCGCGTCGAGGTACTTCCTTGCCGCGTCGCGGTCGCCGCGGCTGCGGTGGATGTTGCCCAGAGCGTTGAGGGCCAGGGACTCGCCGTGCGGGTCGTCGAGCGAGCGGAAGCAGTCGGCGCTGCGCTCGGCCGCCTCGACGGCGGTGCCGGCGTCGCCGCCGAGGCGGCTCGACCAGGCGAGATCGGCCAGGGCGTAGCCGCGTGCCCGGGCCGGGCCGACCGTACGGCCGGCGAGCACCGTCTCCTCGAAGAACACCGACACCCGCCCCTCCTCGTCCTCCTCGACCGCGTAGCCAGGTGTCATGACCGGGAAGAACGGGCCGTTGTCCGCTGCGACCTCTTCGAGCAGCCGCAGACATTCCGTGCAGGTCTCGCGGGCCACCGAGTGCTCGCCACGGCAGACCGCCCACACCCCCTCCAGGTACGCGGCGGCAGCGAGGACCGAGGGATCGCTCGCCTCCTGGGCGAAGGAACGGGCCAGGTCGAGCGCGGTGCGGGCGCTGCCCCACGCACCGCGCATCCAGAGCAGGATGGCCTGCTGGCAGTGGGCGGAGGCGAGCGCCGCCGGGTCACGCCGCCGCTGGTGGATCCCGACGATCCGCTCGGCGATGTCCTCCAGCGGGGAACCGTCACCGAGCCGGATCGCCAGCACGGCGCGTCCCATCAAGGCCCTCGCCCGCTGCGGGGTGGGATCCGGTGCGGCGGCCAGGGCGTCGTCCAGCCAGCGCCTGCCCTCGGCGAGGCGCCCGCGTTCGGGCCAGAACGAGCGCAGGGCGACGGCCAGCCGCAGCGCGCTCTCCGGTTCGTGCCGCAGGAAGGAGCGCAGGGCGGCCCGGAGGTTGTCGTAGTCGGCCTCCAGCTCCAGCGACGTCGCCCCGCAGATGCCGGTGGGCGGCTCGCGGTCCCGTGCCTCGGCGAGTGCCAGATAGAAGCGCCGGTGTCCGGCCTCGGTGGCTGTCAGTTCCCCGGCGGCCCGCAGAAGGCCGGCGGCGTACTGCCGGATCGTTTCCAGCAGCCGGTAGCGGACCTCGTCCGGCCGGGGCTCCACCCCCACCAGGGACTTGTCGGCCAGCCGGCCCAGGAGGTCCAGCACCGAGGCGTCCTGGGTACCGGCGGCGCACACCTGCTCGGCGGCGGCAAGGGAGAACCCGCCCGCGAAGACCGAGAGCCGGCGGAACAGGCGCCGTTCCTGGTCGTCGAGCAGCCGGTGACTCCACTCCAGGGTGGCCAGCAGAGTCTCCTGCCGGGTCGCTGCGCGCCGGCTGCCCCGGTCGAGAAGGGTCATGGCGTCGTCGAGGCGTTCGGCGATCTGGCGTGGGGCCAGCACATGCACCCGAGCCGCCGCGAGCTCCAGGGCCAGGGGCATTCCGTCGAGCCGGAAGCAGATCTGCGCGACGGCCTCCGCGTTCTGCGAGGTCAGCCTGAATCCTGGGGCGGCGTCCGCAGCACGCTCCACGAACAGCCGCACGGAGGCGAAGCGGCCCAGCTCCTGCACGGACGGCAGCCGACGCGGATCCGGCAGCCCCAGGGAGGGCACCCTGAAAGCACGTTCGCCGTAGCTGCGCAACGGCTCCCGACTGGTCGCGAGTACGAAGACGTCCGGGCAGCGCGTCATGACCTCCGAGACGAGCACGGCGCAGGTGTCGATCAGGTGTTCGCAGTTGTCCAGCACCAGCAGCATGTCCCGGTGGCCGAGCATTGTGATCAGCGCGTCCCGGCCCTCGCCGGACGGCGGCAGCTGCAGTCCCAGGGCCGCTGCGACCGCCTCGGGCACGAGGTGCGGTTCCACCAGCCCGGCCAGGTCCACGAACCACGCCCCGTCACGGAAGGCGTCGCTCCGGCGGGCCGCCACGGCGAGCGCCAGCCGGGTCTTGCCGCAGCCGCCGGCCCCGGTGAGGGTCAGCAGCCTGCTCCGCCCGAGCAGCGCCTCCACCTCGGCCATCTCGCGGTCCCGCCCGATGAGAGCCGTCGCCGACGCCGGCAGATTGTGCCGAGGCGGCTGCGGCCGCTCCTCCCGATCGGGCCGACGGGTCTGCGGCTGCTGCTCCTGATGGTGCCGACGGGTCTGCGGCTGTTGCTCCCGACCCTCGACCGAGTCGGCCAGCAGCTCACGGTAGAGGCGGCGCGTCTGCGGGTCGGGGTCGGCGCCGGTGCCGAGACGGAGTGCGTCCCGCAACCGCTCGTAGGCGGCCAACGCTTCCCGGCGCCGGCCGGCCTCGGCGAGGACCCTCATCAGCGCACGGTGGCCGGGCTCGTGCAGAGGATCCTCGGCGATCAGGGATCCCAGTACGTCGATGGCCTCGGCCGTGCGGTGATCGTGCTCAAGAGCCTCACCCAGGCCCAGCCGGAGTGCCGTGCGCCGCGTCTGCAGCGCCTCGGCCGCCTCGCTCACCCACAGCTCGTAGCGGTCCTCGGGCAGTAGTTCCTGACCGGCCAGGTCGAGCGCGGCCCGGTAGTCCGCGGCACCGCCACCGTCCGAGGCCCGCCGGGCCGCCTCGTCGAATTCGTCGAGGTCGATCCGCACCCCGCCGTCGGGGCCGAGCAGCACCATGTCGTCGCGGAGTACGACGAGGTCGCCCGGCGCCCCCGTGGCGGCCAGTGCGCGCCGTACCGCATGCAGCACCTGGTGGAGGTTGTTCGACGCGGCCGTCCGGTCGAGGTCGGGCCACAGAAGGTCGTAGAGCCGTTCCCGGTGCATGCGGTGACCGGGGGACATGCACAGCAATTTCAGCAGGCTCCGGGCCTTGCGCAGCCGCCACACCCCGGCGGCGACCGGGCGGTCCTCGACCGCCACCGCGAAACCGCCGAGGAGCCGGATGCACACCTCATCGCCCATGGCTGCCCTCACGAGCAGGCTACCGCCACACCGGACGCCGGACCCGCGAGCCCGCTCGCCCCCCGGACCCGTCGAGGCCGGCCCGGACGGGGCTGCCGGACAGCCGCGGGACGGCCGCTCGACGGCCGCGCCGCCCAGATGCACGATCATGGTCGCCGCGGAAGGATCGGCAGTGGTGGTCCACGCTCTGCACCGCAGGCAGAACTCTCCATCGACCGGTGCCTCGGCGTCCGTCCGAGCAGGGGGAAACGCCCGTTCCGGCGTTCCTACCCGGAGCCTTGTCATGCATGCGAAACGGATTTTGCACCGTCCTTCGAGCCCTACCGGATCGCGATCGCACGCCACCGCCGCACCGGCGTCGTCCGCCGCCGACTGGGGTCTCTTGCTCATTCGGCTGACCTTCGGACTGCTGATGGCGGCACACGGCGCTCAGAAGGTGTTCGGGATCTTCGGAGGAGACGGCCTGACAGCGACCGGTCAGGCTTTCGCCGGCCTCGGCTACCGCCCGGGAAAGCTCTTCGCCGTGATCGGCGGCCTGTCCGAACTCCTGGGCGGCCTCGGCCTGGCTGTCGGGCTGTTCACCCCACTCGCGGCCGCCGCCCTGATCGGCGTGATGATCAATGCCATGGCGACCGTCTCCGGCGCTCACGGCCTGTGGGACACCGACGGCGGCGTGGAGTACAGCGTCTGCATCGCCGTGGTCGCCCTGTCCATCGCGGCCATCGGCCCCGGCCGCCTCGCCCTGGACCGGTTGTTCCCCTGGGGTACGGGCGGTTGGGGCGAAGCCGCGTTCGCTCTCGGCCTGGGGGGTGTCGCCGCTGCGATAACGCTGAGTCTATGAACCAGGGGGTGGCGACAGGTGGTCGGCCGGGAAGTCCTCGGCACGGCCCTTTGCCCGTACACGGCCGGACTGTGTCAGGGGGTCGTCGAACGCGTGAGTGCGGTGAGAGCGTGATGGAGGGTGGTATCGCTCGGCGGGCGGTCCGGCCAGTGGGCGCCGATGTGGCCGTCAGGCCGGATGAGCAGTGCTCCCTGTGGGCCGAGCCCACAGGGGTCGGTGTGCTCGTCGGGGAGGGCCTCGATGTGCAGCGGCCATGAGGCGGTGGCGTACCGCGCCCAGTGGGCGGGGTCCGGGGTGAGCAGGGTGAACCATTCGCCGACGGCATCGAGCGTGGAGCGGTCGTCGGTGAGCCAGAGGTGTGGCATGCGATGGCCCGGCTGTGCCGTCGGGACGTAGTCCGTGCCCATGCCCGAGGGCTCGAGTGGAGTGCCGTCAGGGGTGAGGACGGCGTCGGAGTCGTAGGCGACGCCGAGGACGAGACCGAGTTGGGCGAAGTACTGGTCCGTCCAGGGCAGTTCGACATGAACCGGCGCCACACCGCTGTTCCGGAGTTGCTCGCGGCGGCGGTTCTGCACGCGGATCAGGAGTCGGGTGTTGGTCACCGCTTGGTGCAGAGTCCGGTGGGCGACGGGCTGTCGTTCCGTCTCGTAGGTCTCCAACAGGCTCGGCTCGGCCCACCCTTGGAGAGCACCCGCCAGTTTCCAGCACAGGTTGTGCACGTCGGCGACGCCGGTATTCAGGCCCAGGCCACCGGTGATGGGGAGCGCGTGCGCCGCGTCGCCGGCCAGCAGGATCCGGCCATGCCGGAAACGCTCGGCGACGAACGCGTTCATCACCCAGTGCTGAACCCGCACCACGTCGGCCCGTACGCCGGCGCCGGGGCCGAGGGCGCGCGAGACGAGGTCGGACCAGTCGGTGCCCGCAGCGTCGTCGGGTGAGGGACCGAACCAGGCCCAGCCTCCTTCGGGGTACAGCGGGGCGAAGGATCCGTGCGCGGTGACGTAGACCCCGGCGGGCCGGCGGGCACACCAGCGCTCGAGGTCGGCGTCGAACACGACGGTGGTGAAGCCCCCCAACGCCCCCGGGCCGACGGTGTCGATTCCCAACCGCTGCCGGACGGTGGAGTTCGCACCGTCGGCGGCGACTGCGTAACGGGCGCGGACCCGCGTCTGCGCACCGCTTCGACGGTCTACGAGTACGGCCACGACGCTCTCGGCCTCTTCCATCAGGTCGATCACCTCGACCCCGAACCGCACGGGTGCGTCTGTTGCGGCGAGCAGGGCGGGTTCCAGGCGATCCTGCGAGGTGACCACTCCGGTCACGGGGCTTTCGGGAACCGGCGCGTGGACCCCGACCATCGCCGCCGTGGCGAAGTCGCGGTCGTACAAGGTGTCGCGGAAGCGAACCCGGCCGTACTCCGGGGCGAACGCGTTGGCCGTGATCCTGGCAGCGGCCCCGAGCTGGCGATAGATCTCCATCGAACGCACATTGACCAGCCGGGCCCGGGGAAAGGGTGACAGGTCGTGGTGTTTCTCGACCGTCAGGGCCCGCACGCCCCAGCGTGACAGCAGCGCTCGGGCAGTGAGCCCGACCGGCCCCCCACCGACGATCAACACCTCTGTCTCGGCGTCTGCTTCCTGCATGTCGGGGTTCTCCCACTCGGTACCAACGGTGATCAAGCCGCCGGCCACAACAGCGGGCGGGGCGACCTCGGCGGAGACCCGCAGCGCCTCGCGGCGGCCACCACCGGCACGCAGCACGTGGTCACCTTCGATACCGAGCGGCTGGTGGCCGTGCCGGCGATGACCTGAACCGCGACGTGATCAATCATCCGCACCCGGCGGCCGGCCGCAATGTCCGGGCATCGGCATGCACCCGAACGTGTGTGGACAGGCACGCGGCTCGGGGAGGGCCCCGTGGACAGGGGCCCTGGTCGAGTGGATCAGCCGTCGAGGAAGAGGACCGAGCGGAGCTTCAGGCGGTCCGTGGCCGGGAGGCCGTGGGGGCGGAGGGTCCAGGAGTTGCCCGTGCAGTCGGCCCCGGTGAAGACGACCGCAAAAGCGTCGGTGTCGTTGTGCGGGGCGAAGGCCGGCTCCGAAGCGGACGGGTCCGCGACTTCGGCGAGGGTGACGCACTCACCGCTCGGCGGGTCGTGCAGGGTGACCGCCACGGGCTCGCCGTTCAGACCGACGACCTTGTAGCCGAAGTCGCCGGTGGCGGCATGGGCGGGCGTGGCCAGGACGGCCGTGAGGGCAATGGCACCGCAAGCGGCGGCGACGGTGTTCCTGAGACGCACAGGGGCTCTCGTTTCGTGAGGACGATCAAGGTCATCTGCACCTGTGCTCCTCGGGCTCCACTCGTATGCGGACAATCGGAGCAGAAGCGTTCCTCTGTCACCCGTCCGGAGGGCAGCCCCGGCGCTGCTGCTCCCGCGACGAGGCGGGGATGGCCCACCCGTGCGCTCGTCCGGTACGCCGATGGCGAAGGTCCACCTTGGCACCGAGAGACGTTGACGCTTGATGAGCGGGCCCGACTGGAGGAACTCGAGCGGCGGAACCGTGCACTCGAGAATGTGGTGGTGCTGCACCGGCGGATGGAGGGGGACGGGGGTGAGGTGCCCTCGTTGCCAGGACAGCGAGGCGAAAGACGGCAGTCCCGAGAAGACGCCTGCTCCCATGGACAAGACGAGTTGGTCCTGTGTATACCGGCAGCGTGGGCTTTTTCTCCATGCCGAAAAGCGTTGATTGCCGGAGCCGAGCGCGAGGCGGATACCCAGGATTTCAGAAATGCTGACAGCAAGCCTGAGCCGCGAACCAATCGAGCCACTCCTGTGCACGGGGGTGGCATGAAGGCAAAGCGCTCAACACGAGCCCATCGATGCCTGTAGAAGTGGTCGGCAGCAGGGGCCTCGGGTTAGCGTTAGATGTGGCTGAGACGATCGGTTTCATCGGTGTTGGCGACCAGGGCGGGCCCATGGCGCATCGGATTGTCGATGCCGGTCTGCCCTTGGTGGTCTGGGCGCGGCGCCCCGAGGTACTCGATTCCTACACGATGAAGGGTGCGAGTGCTGCGGCCGGCGTCGCGGAGCTTGGCGCACAGTGTGAGCACGTCGGAATTTGCGTGTTCAATGACGCGGATGTGTTCCAGATTACTGACCAACTGATCCCGGTAATGGAAGCAGGAAGCCGAATCGCCGTCCATTCCACCGTACTGCCCGACACCGTCATCACGCTGGAACGGCAGTGCGCCGAGAAGGGCATCATGCTGATCGATGCACCGGTCAGCGGCGGCTCCGCTGCGGCCGAGACGGGCACACTCACGGTCATGTGTGGCGGTCGGCAGGAAGCATTCGACGCGGCGCTGCCGGTGTTCCGCACTTTCGGTAAGAAGATCGCACTGCTCGGGCCGGCTGGATCTGGACAGCGAGCGAAGATTATCAACAATGCCCTTTTTTCAGCCCATATGGGCATCGCCATGGCAGGGCTCGAGGCGGGTGCTGCGCTCGGTATCGACCGTGCGCAATTGATCAACCTGATCAAAGAGAGCAGCGGCCGCAGCCTCGGCTTTGATTTTTTTTCGCAGCTAACATCGCCCACAGCGTTCGCGCACCACGCGCTGAATCTTTTGAAAGACATCAACCTGCTGAAGTCCGTGCTGCCCGACCACATCTGCACCCACGAGCTCGATGCCGCTTCCGCGCGTTTCCTCGCCGCAGCGACTGAGCCTGGATCCACCACGTGAAGCTGCTGCGGTGTGGAAGGCAGAAGGGCGCCTGCCGGCGCAAATGGATCGCCAGACAGCGGAAACCAGAGAACTGGGCGGCGCCCGCCAGGGCCTCTGACAACGGCTAGCGCAATGAGGTGGATCGGCCCTGATTGCCGTGTCCGGGACGGCAGTTGAGCGTTCGGTCCGGTGTGGGGATATCGCCGTGGATCGTGTCGGATGACCCGTGGGAGCGCCTTGAACCTCTGCTGCGGCAGCGTGAGCGGCGTTTCCGGTATGCGGGTCGCAAACCGTTGCCGGACCGGGAGGTGCTGTGCGGAATCTTGTACGTGCTGCACACCGACATCCAGTGCCAGTTACTTGCCGCAGGATCTCGAGGTCCTGCTGGCCGAACTGAACGCAGCCCCGCGGCTGGACTGGGTGGGTGACGTCGTTGCGGTTGCCGCCGGTCAGCGGGCCTGCGAGCCGGGGTGCCCTGCCCGTCGGTGATCAGGTGGTGCTTTGAGCCGGCCCGGCCTCGGTCGACCGGCGAGGGACCCGTGTGCTGCCCCCGCTCTGACATGGGAGGAGTCGACCACACGCCGGCTCGACCTGCTCTGGGACGGGACCCCTGACGAGGCGCACGCCTTGCGTGACGCCCTCGCCCTGTGCGGCTGCACCGAACTGCCCGATCTCGACCGCTCGCAGGTGGGGTACCGGGTCACCGGTGCCAGCGGAGACCTGTGCACCCCCGCTCTGCCCTGGGGCGCCATGGATGTCACTCCCTGCTTGATGGGGGCCGAGATCACTCGTGACCCGGCCGGCTTCACCATTCGCTATGCCGCGCTTGACGATCTGGTCCGCATGCGGCGAGCCCTCGGCCGTCCGAAGGACCACCGCCGCGCAGACGAACTCGCGCGACTGCACACCTGACCCGGGATGACCAGCTCTCACCGTCGCTTCGCGTGAACGGTGGTGCTCCCGCGACTTCGTCGGCGTCGTCCGCTGTCGGCATACCGCCAACGGCAGGGGCTTCGCTTACGTTGGTCCGGTCGCACCCCCGATACGTCGGTGACCCGTCACGTGAGGGTCGAGGTGATGTTTGCTCCACGGGGAACTGTGCGAGGGTCGAGGGAAGGCGCTACCTCAGGAGCCATTTCCGGGTCAGCTCCATCACTTCTGCGCGGCTGCGGCCGCCGTGGTCGGCGGCGATGAAATGGTTGCCGATCCGCACTGAGTAGGTGAGCAGGCAGCGGACTTCGACGTCGTCCTCGTCGGCGCAAAAGGAGCTGAACAGCGAGCGCAGATAGTCCATGCGCCGGTTGTCGACGCGTCGGAGTCGGTGTGCGACGGCCTCGTCGCGCCGGGCCCAGTCGCGGATCGCGAGGTCGATCTCGGTGCCGGTCACTGGCCCGTCGGCGAATGAAGAGACGAGTGTGAACAGCCGGTCCAGCTTGGCGCGGGCATCTCCCCCTTCGCTCTCGACATCCTCGATCACAGCCTCGGTGACCTCGCGTTCCCACGTGTCGAGCATCTCGCTGAGCAAGGCGTCCCGATTTCGGAAGTAGCCGTAGAAGCCACCCTTGCTGACGCCGAGCGCCTGCGCCAGCGGCTCGATCCGTACGGCCTCCGGGCCGCCGACGGCGAGCACTCGCAAGCCCTCCTCGATCCACCTGCCGCGAGGCGTACGGGCCTTGGCCATGATGTGGCTCCCCTCACGTCTTCCGCATCATCTATACGGTGCCGTATAGCTGGGTCTAACCTCTTCTATACGCCATCGTATAGAAGAGGATCAGCTCATGAGACTCCCCGGAACCGCGCACACGTACCGCCCTTGGCGGATCCACGAGATCACCCGCGACTTCCGTCTTGAGGACGTGTGGGCCCTTCCGACTCCAGGAGGGCCCGACGATCTCCCGCACCTCGTGGGCCAGATCGCGAACGGCGGGGGCGCCAAGACAGCGATCTCCTCTCCCGTGTACCGCGGACTCTTCGCGATCCGCTGGATGCTCGGGAGATTGCTCGGCTGGGACAAGGACGGCACCGGCATCGACGCCCAGGTGCCGACGCTGCGCGACCGGTTGCCGGCAGACCTCCGAGAAGGCCCCCGGGGACCCGACTCCCAATCACTTCCGTTCACCTCCGTCTACCAACTGCACGACGAGTGGGCGGCCGAGATAGTCAACCGAACCGTGCACGCGGTGATGCACATCAGCTGGGTCCCGGACAAGGCCGACGGCTATCGCGGACAGATGGCCGTCCTGGTGAAGCCGAACGGGCGGTTCGGCATCCTCTACATGGCCGCCATCAAGCCCTTCCGGTATCTGGGGGTGTACCCGGCCCTGTTCCGAGCGATGGGACGCAAGTGGCAGGCAAGCGCCGGTGAAAGGGCCGCGGGATAGGTGGGCTCAGAGGAGCGCGTAACAGCCGCCACGGCGATCGTGCATCGGCGACCCGTCAGACCGAGCGATACACGTGCTGCACGGCCGAAAGCTTCCCACCGTACGGGCGCCTGGCACGCGACCGCTCCAACGACGGCCAATTCCTGCACCACGTGCCCAAGGTCGACTTCAAGAACAACGGCTCCGTGATGAGGACGCGCACATGATCGCAGCCGCCGGATCAGCCGCGGTAGGCCTCCAGCAGCCGCCGCAAGGTCAGCTGAGTCCGGCGGCGACACCTAACGAGGCTCGCCACAACAGCGTTGCTGTCCCGGGCCAACGAAGTTTGATCATTCGCGGGCCATGAGGTGGGTCAGGGGCCCGGATCGGCACCCGCCAGGTCGAGGTCGCGGTGAACGGTCAAACCTCGATGGCACGAGACCAAGGTTCGATGGCACAGGACACGTGACACGGTTGACCGGAGCCAGTGACTACACGCGACTCTGAGCAGGGCTCATGGGCTGGCTGCGGCTGTGTGTGGATGGGGTGGTGCGGAGCAACTGCACAGGTCCGCCGTCGTGGCGCCCACCACGGCCACGACCCCGAGGCAGAGCAGGCCACTGCTGACGAGGGCTGCTGCTCCGACGCGACGACATCCACGAAGCCTTCCTGAGGAGCGATCGTCTTTTCTCCCAGCGCCGGCCGGTCTCGGCCGGCCCGCTCCGACTGGCGGCCGGGGCCTGTCAGTGGCTGGTGGAAAGATCACCGGCATGGTTTTCGTACGTACTACTCCGCCGCGGCCTGTCGACGTCACCGCGGTCTTTCCTGAGCTGGCTCCGTTGGCACGTGCCGCGATTCGGCTGCATCCACGTGCCGGGGCGCCCTCGGTGCGCGACAGTTCCGTGGGCGGCCCGTTGCTGTGGCCGTCTGCAGAGCCGTGGCCGCACTGCGAAGGCTCGCACCTGGACAGTGGGTTTCGCCAGTCTCCGGCAGAAGTGCGGCTCGAGAGGCGCATGCGGGCCCGGCGACACCGTGATCCGCATGGTCCCGCTATCACGCCCGAGGAAGAGGCGACAAAGGAACGGAACGCCGCGATGCTCACGGAGCGACACGGCGCAAGCCCCCCGTGGCCCGCGGACTGCCCGGTGCCCCTGTTGCCCGTGGCCCAGCTGTATCTGCGCGACATATCCCTGTTGCGGCCGCCCGGCCGGGCCGATCTGCTCCAGGTTCTTTGGTGCCCCTACGACCATGATCCGGATTACAAGCCGTCGACCGCACTGTTCTGGCGGTCCGCCGTCGCGGTCGTCGACATCCTCGCCACACCGCCAGAACCGTACGAGGCGGACTGGCCGGGCTATGTGCCGGAGCCGTGTCTGCTGGCACCAGAAGCAATCACCGAGTATCCCAACAGCCTCGATCTCAGCCCGGAGATGCGGCTGATGGTGGAGGACTGGAACAGATGGCAGGCAGCCGATGTCGGCGTGGACAGCTCGTACGCGGACTGTCCGGCGGAGTTCTATGACTGCAATCTGGCTGCCGCTCCCGGCTGGAAGGTCGGGGGCTGGCCGCCGTGGGGCCGCACCGACCCGTACCGCCGATACTGCGGTGTGTGCGATGTGCAGATGGTCCCGCTGCTGACCATCGCCTCCTTCGAATGGGACGGTGGCGCGCGACGCGGCTGGGTGCCGTACGAAGACCAAGCCGCCGCCTACGCCGCCGGTCATTACGCTGGCCAGCGCCCCTCGCAGCCGACCGCGGTAGAAGTTGGCAGCACCGACAATATGCAGCTCTACGTCTGCCCGGCCTCTCCCGAGCATCCGCATACCGATCTGATCCAATGAGCTGTCGGGCTTGTCACACGCCCTTCGTAGCCCCTGACAGAAGTGCTGCCGAGTGAGGGTATGTGACAAGCCGCTTGCCTCGTTTGTGCCAGCCCACCTATTTCGATCGATTCCACTCGCCACGTCATCCGGCTATGGCGGTGACAACTACTGAGCCTCGGCACAGTTCATGAGCCGAAGCACGACAGTCGTCACCAACACGGCTCTACCGTCACCAAGGTCGAAGGCGCAGGCGGGGTACCGCGCAGGGGGTAGCGTTCCCGCATGACGTCAGCGTCGCCCCGGTTTCCGCCGTATCCGCTCCGTGGCGTGCGCGTGCTGCATCAGAAGCAGAACTGCGCGCCGCATTTCGCGGAGATCGCGGTGGATTTCGAGCCCGCAGCCGAGGGCTTCGCCTTCGAGGTGGCCCATGGGCTGACAGTGGAGTACGAACCTGCCGAGGACCTGCCACGCTTCTTCGCGGCTGCCGCCGCAGGCATCGAGGAGCAGCTGAGCTTGCCCGAGCACGGAGTCGTGACCGCCACTCGGGTGGTGCTCCGGCATGCCCGCGCCGATGCGTCCGGCTCTCACGAACTGGCGTTCAGAATCGCGGGCTATCTCGTCGCCCGCAAGGCTTTGGAGTCCACGGGGATGGCCGCGACTCCGGGCGGCGCCCCTCGCGACGGCGGGTAGCTCGATCCGCACCGTCAGCTGGGCCGACTCAGACATCAGCCGTGCTGCGGGACGGAGTGACAAGAAGCGCGCCGATCTGGTGACGACTTTCCTTGCTTCGACCAAGCGGAAACGCAGGTCAGCGCCAGCCTTGGTGACGGCTTCCGTGCTTCGGCACAGTTCGGCCGCGCAGCATTCGCACGGTCCGCTTCGGCACTCACGCTCCGTTGTCCTCCAGACCCCCAGCGTCTGGGGGACCGACCTGTGAAGGACCTGGGAAGCCGGGGCCAGAAATACCCCGGAAAGCGTGTGAGGTCTCCCCCCTCACCATCTGATGGTCAGGGAGAAGGCCACCGCGGCCCCGTTCCTGGCGTCCTCGGCCAACCAGGCCGTTCAACCTGGCCGACGCCGGGGGAGTGTGGCTCGGCTGCCTGGCACTCGTGGACAGGCTTCGGCGTGACATCACCGGCGCTTGCCGGGGTATCACCGGCGGTGCTGGGGCTGGGCGCCGCGGGGGTCGCGTACGCGGTGGACCGCTGGCCAACCGTTCCGCGGGCGGGGCGGGAGCGCCTTGCTGGCCTTCGCTGTGCCGCAGCAGCCGGAGGCGCTGCACCGTTGACGGACGCGGCGTGAACACCGGTGTGTCTGTGCCCAGTTGCCTTGTTACCGAATGCGGACAGACCCGGGGGAACAACGCCCGCACCGACGTCATCTCACGGGGTGCAGCGAAACAGCCGATGCGGCCGGTCGCCCCGCGGGAGCAGGGGGAGGCGCCGCGTCCTGACAGACCATGGGGGAGCCATCATCATGACCACGCACCGTGCCCGCCGTACCGCCCGTTCCGCCACCCTGGCCGCCGTCACCGCCGCGCTGGCGCTGGGCCTGACCGCCTGCGGTGGCGCTGAGGACGGCTCGAAGGCAGCGGGCGGCGACCACGCCGCTGGCACCGCGCAGAGCCCGTCGGCGTCCAACGGCAAGGGCAGCGCGGAGCAGGCCAACAGCGGTGGTGACGTCAAGGAGAAGGTGCGCTCGGCGACCGCCTCGGGCGGGACGAACAAGGTCGCGGGCAAGGGCACAACCGCCGGCGCCCAGCAGTGCCGCGGAGACGAGATGCTGGTCACCGCCGTGCACCGGTTCGCCGGTCAGCAGGGCGACCACCTGCTGGTCACGGCGTCGAACGAGGGCACCAAGCCATGCTGGGTCACCTCGTACCCGGCAGTGAAGCTCGGCGAGGACGTCGACGGCGCCGCACTGCCGCACTCGAAGAAGGACACCCCGGGCGGCGACAAGCACATCACGCTCCGGCCCGGAGGCAAGGTATACAGCGCGGTGAACCTTTTCGACTACGGCTCGAAGAACCACACGGCGCACTCGTTCGCCATCGCTCTGCGCGGCGCGGACGGTCACATCGGCCCCTTCTACTCAGTCGACTCCAAGGGCCAGAAGCCGCAGTTCAGCTGGAACGAGGCCGATGTGCTGAACTGGAACACCGAAAAGCCGTACAACTTCTGACGGGCCGTCGGCCAGTGGCGCGTCGGCACGTCACCACCGTCCAGCACGTCTACGGTCAGCAACTCGCAGGGCTCTCGACGTGCGGCGCCGTCTGGGGGACGCGCCGGCGGGCCTTCCTCCCACTGTCGCACCGTCAAGCAGCCAGGTGCGCCCAGTGCGGAACGGACGCACTGTCGTGGCCATGCCGGCGAGGCCGGACGACCGGGAGCAGCAGCACGGCGGCTGCTCCCGGGGTGAGAACAGCGAGCGCACCGAAGACTGTGGTCGCTGGCGGCAGGTCTTCGTCGGCGACGGACGCCAGGCCGGCGAGGAACAGCGCCGTTGAAGGCGAGCAGTATCGACGCTTTGCCGTCCGTACGGCCGATCTCCGTCGCGACTGCGGAGCAGGCGGCATCCGAGTTCTTGTCGGTGTCGGTGACCGTGGTAGTCATGGACAGCTTTCCCTGATCTCGAAGGGGTGAAGGGAAGTGGGGCGGCCGGACCTTGCCTCTGCGACGGTCGCCCGGCGCACACTTGTCCCCGGGCCGCACAGGGCCCGGGTCAGTGGTGCGCGCTGCGCGGCCCGCCGGTGTGTGTCTGGAGCCGGGGAGGCCACGTAGGTGTCGGGGCTGGGCACGTAGCCGGTGTGGCAGGCGGCGCAGCAGTCCTGAGTGCGCCGCGGCACTGCCGCAAAGCACTTGTCGCCCAGGTGTGCTGTTGCGGCACGGTGGCAGTCTCAAGGGGCTGATTCCAGATGTAGATCGTGATCGTCTGCATCAGGACCGTCGTCGTATGCCCGCACTGATCGCACCGACTGTCCGCCTGGCTCGAGGCACGAGTGGGGGCCTTGTCCAATGGTCATGAGTCAACCCAGGCGGGCCCGGTCGCAGTAGTCCCAGCCGTACTGGTGGGCGCCGGCGACGCGGGCGAGGTCGTAGTCGACGCTTGCGATGCGGCGCCCGCACTGCTCGGCCTCGCGGCTGGTCAGGCCGACGGAGGCGATCTCGGGGGTGGCGAAGACGACCTGGGGGACGGCCGCGTGGCCGGCGGTGGATGCGCGCCCAGGGGGCGTCGTCGACGGGCCCTCCCTTGGCGCGGGCGTCGATGACGGTGCCGGCGATCCGGGCCTGGTACTTGCCCTGATGCGTCATCAGGGCGCGGCGGTTGACGTCGCCGACGGCGCGGGTCTGCGGGGCGCGGCCGGTTGCCAGCAGGATCTCGTCCGCGGCCAGCTGCCCGCCGTCGGAGAGCGTGATCCGCACCTCGGGCCTCGCCGCCCTCGCGGGCCAAGGAGGTGACGGTGGTGTTGAAGCGGAGGTCCACGCCTGCTTCGCGCAGTCCGTCGGCGTCCAGTTCACCGGCGAACGGCTCCAGCCGTTCGAAGAGCCCGTTCTCGAAGACCAGCATGGTCACCTGAAAGCCGGGGCCCTGCTCGGCACTGGTGGCCTCGCGGCTGGTCCAGGGGCAGACGGTGCCGAGTCCGGGGATGGGAGCAGGGGAACGCGGGTGCCGGCGGAGACGGCGTGCCGGGCGGTCAGGGCGGCGGTGTCGCCCTCAGGGGTCTGCATGGCCACCTGCTTTTGTCTTGCTGGTGCATCGCACAGTGAGGGCGAGGATCGCCTGGTCGTCGTTCTCCGTTGTCTGCGACCAGTCCTCCACGTCCTCACGGAGGAAGGACACCACGGCCTCGGGCTCGGGCGCCTCGTGACCGCCGAACCGCGCCGCAAGCCGGTCCTGGATCGGATAGAAGGCACCGCTCGTGTCGCGGGCTTCGCTGAATCCGTCTGTATGGACGACGAGCACCTCACCGGGAGAAAGGGGATGGACGGTTGCCTGAGCACCGTTCGGGGACAGCGTTCCGAGGCCCAGGGGCAGTGCTGGTGAGGTACCGAGTTGCCGGACGCCCCGCGGTCCGATCACGAGCGGGGGCGGATGTCCACGATCTACGATCCTGACCTCATCACCCGAGTCGGGGATTTCCAGGACCAGGGCGGTCACGAAGAGTTCCGGATCTCCTGGGTCGCCGGACGGGTTGTTGCGAACGATGCTGAGTTCCAGCCGCTGGGCCAGGTTCCTCAGGCTCGGCCACTCGTGCGCGGAGACTCTGAAGCTGCCCAAGACCGCGGCTACGGTCTGTACCGCTGCCAGGCCTTTGCCGCGCACGTCGCCGATGATCGCCCGAACACCGAAGGGCGTCTCGCACACGTCGTAAAGATCGCCGCCGACGAGTGTTCCTCCCACGCCTGCGGCATAGAACCCGGCGACCCGTACCGGTCCAAGGCTCCGTGGCACCGGACGCAGCAGGGCACGCTGCATGGCCTCGGCCACCGAGTGAGCATGCACCAGATGTTGTTCCGTCCGCTCGCGCTGCCACGACTGGGCCGTACTGACGATGCCGATGAACAGCGTGGACACGTACAGCGCGACATGATGTTGCTCCGCGAAGTGACCGGCCCGCCGCGCGGCCATCCACAGCTGAAGCCCCAGGCACACCGCTGTCGACACGGCCGTGCTCCGCGGCCCGCGTGTCGCGGCGGTCAGCGGCGGCACGGCGACGAGCAGAAAACTCACCGGCTCCTTGCCGTGAATGGCCAGCTCCGCCACGATGTCGGCCAGCACGACGACCAGTGGCAGCCACCAGACCCAGCCCTGGCGCCGGGGTGAACGCCACCACCAGGCATGCCGTGGTCGGGCCGTGCTCTGTGCGGCCGCGTGAGGACGACGTCGAGGCATACCCGCACCCTAAGAGCGTCACCGGCTCAGATCCGTCATGCTGCGTGTCATGTCGCCGGGCCCGGAATACCGGTGGGCCGTCATGGCCAGAACAGTGGGCCTGGACCCGGGCCAGGTGGTGGATGCGCGACGCCCGGGCACGAGCTGGGCCCGGCAGCGTGGGCCGGCGGGCGTCGCCCGGTTCGACAGTCTTGCCCGTGTCCTTGGCCTGGTAGATGCAGCATCGAGGACCCGGCATGGTCCATGCTCGCGGCGGCGACGCGGAATGGCAGCAGTGACTTCCGCGATGCCGACCTGTTCCAGTCGGCGTTGGCGGCCGCTCGCATGGTTGAGCCCTACCCGGAGCTGGTGGCTGCGGGTTCTCACCTGCTTGCGGTTGGATGTCGGTCTGTCTGAGTCCGTCGGTCCCGCCGCTGCCCGGCGGTCACCGAGCATCGTGAGCCGGCAGCGCGTCGTAACGGCGCGGCCGGCACACGGCGCCCTCAGGCGTGCAGGGCACGCATCGGACCGAAGTCCATCGCCCGGCCCGACTCGTGGATGATCCGTGCGGCCGTGCGGTTCACCTCAGCTGGGTCACCGCGTTCGGCGACGAGCCTGTCGTAGATCGGTGCATCGCCGAGTGCCGGGCGCGCGACACGGGCGCCGTCGTGCTGGTTCACTGCTGAAATCCCTTCCCCGTTGGCACAAACGAGCAGTGAGTGTACGGGTGCGCGGCATGCATGGGTTTCAAGTAGCAGGGATCCGGCCGTTGATGGGGATGATTGAACGTGGGTTTGGCCGGATTCTTGTGATGGAAACGACGGCAGCAGAACGCGGGTGCGGAGCAGTCGGAAAGATCCTCGTCCGTACATCTGCCGCCTGACCGTCCTGAACGGTTGACGTGCCCTTCGAGACGCCGGAGGCGAGGCGATCAGCACCTCAAGATCGGTGGTCAGGTAGCGGTGGACGGGCCCGCGATCCAGGCCGGGCCCGCGCCGCACCCCCGGAACAACATCCTTCACTGATCACCGGGGCAGGTGGCCGTAGCCGTAACCGGATCCTTCGGTGCCGTGGAGTTCGGCGGGGCGCCGTTTGCGAGGTCCTCGGCGGGGCCGGATGGTGGGACACCGCACACCCCGGAGAACGCTCGTCCTCGACCTCGGAAGTGGGTTCAGATCCGATGCAACCTGGCGCCGGCCCCGTGCGTATAGGAGGCGATGACCGCACTTCGCATGGGGAGGGGATCTCATGTACTTGGACCGTTCGGCCGGGCGGACCGCTGGCCGTCTCGGTGCCGCTGTCACGGCCTGTGTGGCCCGCGATCCGGCAGTTGGGAGGCCGGCGTGAGCCGGATTTCAGTCCGGGGATTCGCGGTGGCTTCGGCCACGGCGGTCACCGCCGTAGGCGCCGTTTCCGGTGTTGCCTCAAGCAGCACCGGCCGGCCCGGAGGTGACGCCGAGGCGACGGCCACCGACGCGATGCTTCTCGCTGACATGCCGCCGGGTCAGCAGGCTCGGGTGCAGACCGCGTCCTTGACGCAGCAGGCCGACGCACAGGCCATCGCCGCCGACGCGAGTGCCAGGAAGATCGCCGAGGAGTCGGCCCGCAGGCGGGCCGCCGCGGACGCGGTGACCAAGCAGAAGGTTGCGCAAAAGGCCGCGCAGGAGGCTGCGAAAAAGGCCGAAGAGGAAGCCAAGGAGCGCAAGGCGGCCCGGGAGACGGCCAGCCGCTCCGCGACACGCGATGCCTCCAGCTTCCCGGTCCAGAGCTCCTACACCGTCGCGCAGATCCAGGCGCTGGCGCGTCAGATCGTGGGCGCGGGCCAGTTCCAGTGCTTCAGCAACATCGTGGACCACGAGTCCACCTGGAACTATCGGGCGGTCAACCCGACCTCCGGTGCCTACGGTCTCGTCCAGGCATACCCCGCCTCCAAGATGTCAAGTGTGGGCGCAGACTGGCAGACCAACCCGGCCACGCAGATCAAGTGGGGCCTCAACTACATGAACGAGAGGTACGGCAGCCCCTGCCAGGCCTGGTCGTTCTGGCAGGCCCACCACTCGTACTGAGTAGCGCGTCCGTCCGGGCGCGATCGCTCATCCTCTCGGAGCCCTGCACCGTCATTTCGGTGGGGGGCTCCGATGCTTTGTGGCCGGGCCTGCCACGTGCGGTCCGAACCGGATCGGATACGACGAGATGACCGCGCTCGAGGCCGCCGGACGCTCCGGCCACCCCACCCTGCTTGCCCGGCTGCGCGAACAGGGAGCGAAGTCCGCCGACGAACTCGCCAGACGCTCCCGCACCCGCCTGCCTCCCCGTACCCGCCTGCTGCTCCCCTCGGCCGGTGCGACAGCGACACGGCGGCGCTCACCGGCCGGGCGCGCCCGTGCGCAGGCCGTCCATGACCAGGTCGAGGAGCCGGGCGGCGCGTGGCTGCCAGTCCTCGCGCGGGTCGAGCTGCCAGAGGCCGGCGATGGCGAGGACGAAGTCGTCCGCGGCGACTCCGGGGCGGATGGTGCCGGCCTCCTCGTTCGCGCGGAGCAGGAGTTCCGCGGCGGAGGTCACCGGAGTGGGGGCAGGCTTCGCCGGGCTTCCCGGCGCGCTGGTGACATGCCGGATCGCGTCGGCCAGGCCGGCCTTGGTCATGGCGAACTCGGCGAGCCGGTCCATCCATGCTCGCAGGGCCTGTTCCGGTGTGCGGGTCCCGAGAAGATGGGCCGCGCTGTCGGCGACCTGCTGCATCTCGTGGCGATAGATCTCGAGGACGAGCGCCTCGCGGTTGGGGAAGTTTCGGTAGAAGGTGCCCTGTCCGACGCCGGCCTTCTTGGCGATCGTGCTCAGCGGGGCGTCCGCGCAGTGCGTCAGCTCGACGAGTGCCACTTCCAGGATGCGTTCACGGTTGCGCTGCGCATCCGAGCGCAGGGGTGCGTCCTTCTTCTGCTGCACTCGTCCTCCTCGAGGGTTCGTGGCCGAACCTCGCCCTTGCTAACCGGACAGCTGTCCGCTACGTTTCCAGGAACGGACAGCTGTCCGGTTGTGTCCACGATAGCGGTGGACGTGCCCCCACGACAGTTGGCAGCTGCCCCTCTTTTGCCCAAGCATCCCGCGGATTCGGCTTGCATATGCGGCCTCGGTCCGCACCGTGCGCTCTCTACGGCATCCGGCACCCCGGTTGCCGGACCATCCCGTCTGTCCTGGTAACGCGAAAGAAGCTCCTCATGGCCTCATCGACGTCCAGTGTCATCACTTTGAAGATCAACGGCGAGAAGTACACACTGCCCGTCGACCACCGCACCACGCTGCTCGACGCATTGCGCGAGCGCCTCGATCTGACCGGCACCAAGAAGGGGTGTGACCAGGGTCAATGCGGTGCCTGTACCGTCCTGTTGGACGGTCGGCGGTCCGTCGCCTGCCTGCAACTTGCCGTGGCGGCCGAGGGCCGCGAGATCACCACCATCGAAGGTGTGGCCGACGGTGAGCAGTTGCACCCCGTGCAGCAGGCCTTCCTCGATCTGGACGGTCTGCAGTGCGGCTACTGCACCCCGGGACAGATCTGTTCGGCGATCGGGGTGATCCAGGAACACGCGGCGGGCTGGCCGAGCGCCGTCACCGACGACATCCGGCCCGAAGCCGGATCACCACCCCTGTCCGCCGACGAGATCCGAGAGCGGATGAGCGGCAACCTGTGCCGCTGCGGCGCGTACGTCTCGATCGTCGAGGCGGTGGCCCGGGCGGCCGAGGCCGGGCCGTACCCGGACACGGCTCCAGCCGTGCGCGTCAGCCCCGAAGCGGGGACGAAGGAGGCCGTGGCATGAGGGAGTTCGGCTATCAGCGGGCGTCCGACGTCGCCGGGGCCGTCGCGCTGCTCGGCGCCGATCCGGACACGCGCTTCCTCGGCGGCGGCACCAACCTCGTGGACCTCATGAAGACCGGCGTCGAACGGCCTGCCCGGCTCATCGACATCCGCGAACTCCCGCTCGACGAGATCGAGTCGACGCCGGAGGGCGGCCTGCGCATCGGCGCCACCGTCACCAACGGCGACCTGGCCGCCCACCCTGAAGTCCGGCGCCGCTACCCGGCGCTGTCGCAGGCGGTGCTCGCCGGCGCGTCCGGGCAGCTGCGCAACATGGCCACGGTCGGCGGGAACCTGCTGCAGCGCACCCGCTGCGGCTACTTCACCGACGTCACCAAGCCCTGCAACAAGCGTGTCCCCGGCAGCGGTTGCCCCGCCGTCGAGGGCGAACACCACAACCACGCGGTCCTGGGCGCGTCCGGCCACTGTGTGGCCGTACACCCCTCGGACATGGCCGTCGCACTCACCGCCTTCGACGCCGTCGTGCGCTTCGAAACCGCTGACGGACCGGGGGAACTGCCGCTCGACGAGTTCTACCTGCCCGTCGGCGACACCCCGCACCGTGAGACCGCCCTGCCGCCGGGTGCACTGATCACCGGCGTCGTGCTGCCCCCCGCCCCGGTCGCCGCCCGCTCGCACTACCGCAAGGTGCGCGAGCGCGCCTCGTACGCGTTCGCCATCGGCTCGGTCGCCGCCGCGCTCGACGTCCGTGACGGCGTCGTCCGGGACGTGCGCCTGGCCCTCGGCGCGGTCGCCTCCCGACCGTGGCGGGCCGCCGCGGCCGAACGTGTCCTGACCGGTGCGCCGGCCGACGTGGAGACCTTCGCCGCCGCGGCGGACGCGGAGTTGGCGGCGGCGCGGCCGCTGCCGCACAACCGATACAAGGTGACCCTGATGCGCAACCTCGCGGTGGCCGTGCTGACCGAACTCGCCGAGGAGGCCGCCCGATGACCACCGTCACCACCGGAACACCCACGCCGACGCCCTCCGTCGGCACCGCGCACACCCGCGTGGAGGGCAGGGACAAGGTCACCGGAGCGGCCCGCTACGCGGGCGAGGTCCCCTTCGACGGCCTGGCGCACGGCTGGCTGGTGCTGTCCACGGTCGCCCGCGGCCGCATCCGCGGGATCGACGCCGCCGCCGCCCTCGACATGCCGGGCGTCCTCGCGGTCCTGGACCACCGCAACGCCCCGCGCGTGGAGACCGATTACGCGGGCCTGATGGGATCGAAGCCGGACCCGACCTGCGCCGTCTTCCAGCACGACCGGGTGCCGCACCTCGGCTGGCCGGTGGCGTTGGTCGTCGCCGAGACGTCCGAGCAGGCCAGGGAGGCCGCAGAGGCGCTCGTGGTCGAGTACGAACAGGAGCCCCACGACGTCGGTTTCAAGGGCGAGCATCCGGACGCCTACCCGGTGGACGGCCATGTGCCGGCGGTGACGGCCAAGGGTGACCTCGACGCCGAACTGGCCGCGTCGGCCGTCGTCGTGGACGCCGAGTACACCACGCCCGAAGAGCACCACAACCCGATGGAACCGCACGCGGCGACCGCCCGCTGGGACGGCGGCCGCCTCGAGGTGATCGACTCCAACCAGGGCACCACCTGGGTCGTCGGCGAACTCGCCAGCCTCTTCTCGCTCGACCCGGCCTCGGTGCGCGTACGCTCCGAACACGTCGGCGGCGGCTTCGGCAGCAAGGGCGTCCGCGCCCACCAGGTGGCCGCCGTGATGGCCGCCACCGTCCTGCAACGCCCCGTACGTGTCGTCCTGACCCGCCGCCAGATGTTCTCACTGGCCGGCTACCGCAGCCCCACCACGCAGCGCGTCAGGCTCGGCGCCGGTGCCGACGGACGGCTGCGCGCACTGGAGCACCGCTCGGTCAGCCTCACCTCCACCGTGCACGAGTTCGTCGAACCGAGCGCCGGAGTGGCACGGGTGATGTACGACGCCGACGCCCACCACACCGCCAACCGCGTCGTACGGCTCGACGTGCCGACCCCGACGTGGATGCGCGCCCCCGGTGAGGCGCCGGGGTCGTTCGCCCTGGAGGCGGCGCTCGACGAGCTCGCCGAGAAGTGCGGGATCGATCCCATCGAGCTGCGGCTGCTCAACGAACCCGACAAGGGGCCCGTCTCCGGCCTGCCGTTCGCCGGCCGCAATCTGCCCGCCTGCTTCCGGGAGGGCGCGCGCAGGTTCGGCTGGACGGACCGGGACCCGCGTCCCGGCCTGCGCCGGGACGGACGCTGGCTGCTCGGCACCGGGACCGCGGCGGCCTCCTTCGGCGCGGGCGCTCTGCCGTCCACGGCGAGCGTGACCGCTCATCCGGACGGCACCTTCACCGTCCGTATCTCTGCGGCCGACATCGGCACCGGGGCCCGTACCGCACTCACCCTGGTCGCGGCGGACGCACTGCGCGTGCCGCCGGAGCAGGTCCATGTGCGCATCGGCGACAGCGACTTCGGACCTGCCATGATCGCCGGCGGTTCCATGGGGACCCGCTCCTGGGCCTGGGCGGTCACGGCCGCGGCCGACGAACTGCGCGACAGGCTGGCCCTGGGCACCGGCATCCCCCCGGAGGGAATCACGGTGCGCTCGGACACCACCGCGGCCATCGGCGCTCTCGCTCCCGCCGAACGCCACTCCTTCGGGGCGCAGTTCGCCGAGGTGGCCGTGGATGTCACCACCGGCGAGGTGCGCGTGCGGCGGATGCTCGGAATCTTCGCGGCGGGCCGCATCGTCAACCCGCTCACCGCACGCGGTCAGTTCCGGGGCGGCATGATCTGGGGCATCTCCATGGCCCTGCACGAGGAGGCGGTCCGGGACCGCGCCTCGGGCGGTCACGTCGGTGCCGACCTCGCGGGCTACCACGTGGCCACGCACGCCGACGTACCCCACATCGAGGCCGACTGGATCGACGACCCCGACCCGAAGGACCCGGTCGGGATCAAGGGCATCGGCGAGATCGGCATCGTGGGCGCCGCGGCCGCCATCGCCAACGCCGTCTGGCACGCGACCGGCATACGCCATCGCAGCCTGCCGATCAGGCCGGACCGCGTCATCCTGGCGGGAGAGCCACGTGCTTGATGTCGCCGAGGAGTTGCTCCGCTGGATCGAGGACGGCCGGGACTTCGCCGTCGCCACCGTGCTGGCGGTGGGCGGCAGCGCGCCGCGCGGTCCCGGCGCCGCCCTCGCCGTCGACAGCGAGGGCACCGTCATCGGCTCGGTCTCCGGCGGGTGCGTGGAGGGCGCCGTCTACGACCTGTGCCGACAGGCCATCCAGACGGGCCACAGCGTCACGGAACGGTTCGGCTACAGCGACGAGGACGCCTTCGCCGTGGGACTGACCTGCGGCGGGACGATCGAGGTGCTGATCACACCGGTGGCCGGGCAGGCGCCTGCCCGCGCGGCCCTGTCGCCCGCCCTCTCGGCCGTGGTCCGCGGCGAACCGGCGGCCCTCGCCCGGGTCGCCCGCGGCCCGGCCGAACTCCTCGGCCGGGCTCTGCTGGTGCGCGCCGACGGCACGTACGACGGCTCACTCGGCGGCTTGGCGGAGCTGGACCGGACGGCAGCGGCCGAGGTCCGCGCGCTGCTGGAGGCCGGGCGCACCGGGACGGTGGACATCGCCGCGGACGGCTCGCGCTGTCCCGACGGCCTCACCCTGCTCGTCGAGTCGAACGTGCCACCGCCGCGCCTGATCGTCTTCGGTGCGGTGGACTTCGCCTCGGCGTTGGCGCGTGCCGGCAAGTTCCTCGGCTACCACGTGACCGTCTGCGACGCCCGTCCCGTCTTCGCGACACGGGCCCGCTTCCCCGACGCGGACGAGGTCGTCGTCGACTGGCCGCACCGCTACCTGCGGCGCACCGGAACCGACGCCCGTACGGTCCTGTGCGTGCTCACCCACGACGCGAAGTTCGACATACCCCTGCTGAAGGCGGCCCTTCGGATGCCGGTGTCGTTCGTCGGTGCGATGGGCTCGCGCCGCACCCACGAGGAACGCAACCGGCGTCTGCGCGACGAAGGCGTGAGTGAACGGGAGCTGGCCCGGCTGCGGTCCCCGATCGGCCTCGACCTCGGCGCCCGCACGCCGGAGGAGACCGCCCTGTCTATCGTGGCGGAGATCGTCGCCGCCCGGCGGGGCGGGACAGGCATCCCCCTGACCGGCTCGAAGACGCCGATCCACCGCGACAGGGGCGACGAGGGCGGGGCGACGGCGGCCGCGTGAGGGACCGGGGCGCCCCGACGGTCGGACGGGTACGGGCGCCCTCGGTCCCCCTCGCGGCTACGGAAGGCTCAGCTGTGTGGACAGAGGACGAAATCGGAGTGGGCGCGCCAGGACGGGTCGTCGCCGAGTTCGGTGAGCGCCTCACGGATCCGGCGCAGGTGGGCGAGGGTGAGCTGGAGCGGCGGCTCGTCGGGCTGGTAGGTGGTGCGCACCGGGTAGTCCACGCCCGCCACGGTGCTCATCTCGATGTGGCAGCCGAGCACATGGGTGACCGACCGGCGCTCGGCGAACTCGATCAGGCGGTCGACGCTGCGGGTGAAGGCGGGGACGTCCTGGATGTAGAGCCGGCCGGGATACACACTGTCGCCGGTGAGCAGCAGGCCGGTGGCCGGGTCGTAGAAGGTGACGGCCGCCTCGTGGTGACCCGGGGTGGCCAGGCACTCCAGGGCCCGGCCGCCGAGGTCGACGCGGGCGACGGCGTCCGCGTCCGTGTCGAACCCGAAGTACTCCCAGGCGGTGGCGCGGTCGGCGGCCACCACCGTGGTGTCGGGACGGTCCGCGAACTGGCCGTCGCCGGCGATGTGGTCACCGTGCCCATGGGTGTGCAGCACGACCAGTCGGTATCCGTCCCGGGGGTGTCGGGCGAGCCAGGACGCGAGGAGCCCGTCGACCACCTGGCGCAGCGGGAAGAACTCGGCGGACTCGGTGGCGCCGGTGTCGATCAGCACCGCCCGCTCGTTGCCGCACAGCAGGAACAGGAACGGCGCCTCGTAGTGGACGGACATGTTCTGCCGCAGGATGAATGTGTGCTCGTCGTAGGCGTGGACCTGGATGTCCGGGTCGGTGTTGTGCTTGGCCGACGGCGAGCCGTGGATCCAGCTCACGTCCAGAGGGCGCGCCACGGGCGCGTCGCCGGTGAAGTCGATCATGTGCGTGCCGGTGTCCACGATGCCTCCGCTGGTGCGTCGTCTTGGCGGGCCGGGTACGGCGCACATCTCGTCCGGGGCAGGCACGTCGGAGCCTCCGCCGGGACGCTACCACGGTGTCCGGCAGGTGGGACCGGGGCGATCCCGGGGCCGCTGACATGCCGTTCGACGCCGACCACCACGAGGTCCTGGCCGGCCGTCAGCACGGTGAGCTGGTTCCGCCCGCCCCGGCCGGCGGCGAAGGAGCCGCAGCCGGTTCGTCGGCGACCAGACAGACGGTGAGAGCTGCGGTGTCGTCCTCCAGGCGGTCGTGGCTGTAGGCCAGCAGGTCCTTGTGGAGCTGCTCCAGCAGCTCCCGGGGTGGCAGGGGACCCCAGGAACGGAGGCGCTGGAGCAGGGGGTAGAAGCAGCCGGCGGGGTCGCGGGTCTCCGTGATGCCGTCCGTGTAGAGCAGGAGCTGGTCGCCGGGCAGGAACTCGTAGACGTCGACCTGATACGCGTCTCCGACGAGCATGCCGAGGTTCAACGGCGGAGCCGACCGCCCTCTGTCCAGTTCGCGTACCTCGCCGGGACGGATCAGGAGCGGGGGCGGATGGCCGCAGTTGACGACGCGGACGAGCCGGCCGTCGGCGGGGATCTCGGCGAAGACGGCAGTCACGAACCGCTCGCCCAGTTCGCTTCCACCGAGCAGCGTCGCCCTGCGGTCCATGCTCGTCTCCACACGGTCCGCCAGCGCCGGAAGATCGGGTTCGTCATGGGCCGCCTCGCGGAACGCACCGAGCATGTGGGCCGCGGTCTCGACCGCGAGCAGGCCCTTGCCGCGGACGTCGCCGATGAGCAGCCGGACCCCGTACGGGGTGGGGACGGCTTCGTAGAGGTCGCCGCCGATGCGTGCCTCCGCGAAGGCCGAGAGGTAGAGACTTTCCAGGAGAAGGTTGCCGATCCGGTGCGGGACCGGTCTGAGGAGGACGCGCTGCGCGATCTCGGCCACGAAGCGTACGTCGGCGAGCGTGCGCTCACGGCGGGTCCGATGGGCGGCGAGGATCGTGCCGAGGGCGCCCACCAGGGCGGTGCAGATGTAGGAGGCCACGTAGTGGCGGTCCCACAGATAGCCGACCGACCGGCCCGCACAGCACGGGGTGCCGGCCAGCACCCCTTCGAGGACCACGGCGAACGCGGTGGCGCCCGCGACCACGACGGGCCCGTGGGCGAACGCGGTCACCAGAGGTACGGCGATCAGCGCGAAGCTCACCGGCCATTCCACGGGGGTGAGGGGTTCGAGCGCCAGAAGGGCCACGATGTACAGGACCGGAAGCCAGCGCACCCACGCCGGGGGCGCGGGCAGCCGGGTCCGTACGGCCATGGCGGCCTCCGGCTCCCGACCGGTGCGTCCGTGCCTCACCCGTCGCTCCTGCACGCGCAGGCCGTCGCGGCTGCCGGAGCGGCCCGGGGGGCGTGGCGTGCGCGCGGACGACATGCCTGACGGTTCGGCTTACGCGGCCTTCGCACACCCGACTCCTGTTACACGACCCCGACAAGGGGTCCAGCCTCCTGTGCGGGGCCGCGGCACACCGGTGATTGCGCCGCTTGGCGGCATGTTTCGGCCGTCCCGCTCGGCTGGACATGCACCGTCGGGGCCGGACGCCGGAGCGCGGGCACGGCACGGGGGTACAATATTCATCGACCGATGAATTACTGCTCCTGTGAAGGGCAGACAGTGATGGAACAGACCACGTGCTGTGTAGTCGGAGGCGGCCCCGCGGGCATGGTGCTCGCCCTGCTGCTGGCCCGGGCCGGCGTGGCGGTGACGGTCCTGGAGAAGCACGCCGATTTCCTGCGCGACTTCCGCGGCGACACCGTCCACCCCTCCACCTTGGCGCTGCTGGACGACCTGGGTCTGGCCGAGCGTTTCGCCCGGCTGCCCCAGCGCCGGGTGAACACCGTCCAGCTGCCTCTCGGGTCAGGCCGCTCGACGGTCACCGTCGCAGACCTCACGGTGCTGCGCGGGCCCTACAACTACGTGGCGATGGTGCCCCAGTGGGACCTGCTGGACCTGCTCGCGGACGAGGCCTCGCGCGAGCCGTCCTTCCAGTTGCGGATGAGCACCGAAGCGACCTCCTTCCTGATCGAATCCGGACGGGTGACCGGGGTGCGCTACCGCACCACCGATGGCCGCACCGGCGAGTTGCGCGCCCTCCTCACCGTCGCCTGCGACGGCCGCGGATCACTGGCCCGCTCCCGACCGGAGCTGGGACTGCGCAGCTTCACCTGCCCGATGGACGCCTGGTGGTTCCGCCTTCCGCGCCACGAAGGCGACCCGCGCGGACTCGTCGGCAGCGCAGGCGACCGCTTCCTGACCGCGATGATCGACCGTGGCGACTACTGGCAGTGCGCGGCGCTCATCCCCAAGGGCACCGACACCCAGCGCCGCGCCGCCGGCCTCGACCGCTTCCTGGCCGACTTCACCACCGCCGTCCCCTGGATCGCCGACCGCGCGCACGCGCTGGGCTCCTGGGACGAGGTGAAGCTGCTCGACGTACGCCTGGACCGCCTGCGCCGCTGGCACCGTCCGGGCCTGCTCTGCATCGGCGACGCCGCGCACGCCATGTCCCCGATCTTCGGTATCGGGATCAACCTCGCGGTCCAGGACGCCGTGGCCGCGGCCCGCCACCTGACCGCGCCACTGCGCCGCGGGACCGTACGCCCGCACGACGTATGCGCTGTGCAACGGCGCCGCCGCCCCACCACGGTCGTCACACAGGCACTCCAGCAGGCCGCCCACGCCCGTGTCATCGCTCCCGTCCTGCAGGGGCGCCCACCTCTCGGCAGCGCAGAGCGAGCCCAGGGCATGGCACGCCTGCTCACCGGGTCACGTTGGATGCGCCGGCTGCCCGCGTACTTCATCGGGTACGGCGCACTTCGAGAACGCCCACCGGCGGCGGCCGTGCGGTAGCCGCTGCCGTACACACGATGCGCGCGCGGACACTCACCGGCGGAGTGGGCCCGTGCGGAGCCCCAGCTGCCCTCGTCGTCCAGCAGGATCCTCCCGACAGCACCTGGTCCGGAGGGCGCTCAGCGGCCGGCTGAGCGAGCAGCGGGGCTCGGCTCGTGCGCGCTCTCCAGGACCCGGTCGACGAGAATCATGGCCACGTCGTCCATGAGGGCGTCATGGGTGTGGCAGATCAACCGCCGGTGGAGCTCCTCCAGGAACTGCTGCGGAGTGACTGCGTCCAGAGCCTCCATCGCCGCGGGCAGGGGGAAGAAGTCGCCGGACTCGTTGCGAGCCTCGACCACACCGTCCGTGTAGATCAGCAGTCGGTCACCCGGCTCGAAGGCATAGCTCTCCGTAGCGGCCGGAGGGCCGGCTGTCAGATCCTCCAGGCCAAGGGGTGGCATGGGCGCACGGGGGCCGAGAGCGCGGGCTCTGCCCTGATGCAGGACCAGCGGAGCCGGATGGCCGCGGTTGACCAGCTGGACCACGGACCCGTTCGTTATCTGGGCGACCAGCACGGTGACGAAACACTCCATTTTGTATTCTTCGTCGTGGTCGGCGGTGGCGCGTTCCCTCTGCACGGCGGCTGCGCAGCGACTGACGACTTCGGTCAGGTCGCGCTCGTAGTGAACGGTTTCCCTGAATGCACCCAGTACCGCCGCGGCTGCGCGCACGGCGGGCAGGCCCTTGCCCCTGACATCGCCCACGATCATCCGAACCCCGTAGGGGGTCTGGACGGCCTCATACAAGTCACCGCCGATCTGGGCCTCTGACTCCGCTGCCAGGTAGATGCTGGCGGCACGGAGCGGACCCAAGCGGGGGCTCACGGGCCGTAGCAGGACATCCTGAGCCGCTGCGGACACGCGGCGGATCCGATTGAGTTCGTTTTCCCTGCGCTTCCGCATGACATTGCTGATCACGACGCAGGCGACCGAGACCACGACGAGGCCCAGGAGGTTGCTGTACACCTGACCTTCTCCCCAGGCCTGATGGATGGTGGCGGACGTACTGCTGACGGCCAGGGCACCGACCGCTGCCGACAGCGTGCCCAGGGGGCCCATGGTCAATGCGGCAAGCGCCGGCATCGCCGTCAGGAGCGGCCCGGTGTACAAGAAGTGCATCGGCGAGAGTTCGATGCCCAGTCCGACGAGCAGGACTGCGAATGGCACGCATTGCCCCAGCCTTAGGAGAATGTGGCCATGATCGCCCGCTCCTGACTCGGCGGAGGTGCGGAGGAGCCACCGCATGAGAACAGCGTGCCTCTCCGCGCCCCGATGTTCCACCCGCGCCCACGTCGACAACGCAGTGATGACAACGCGCAGGTTGCAGTCGCGGTGCCGACGGATTGCGGTGATCCTGTCAGGAGAGCGTGGCCGGCCTCGCACGGGCAGTGTGCGTCGGTGGCCGCGCTGTACCAGGAAGGCCGCGCCCATGACAGCGATGCCGAACAGAACACAGCGCGGGCACGGGGAGCCCGGCAGCAGCGAAATGATGAACCCTGCGTCCTTGTTCGCCGGGTCCATGATGATGCTGAGCGGGCCGCTCAGCATTCTGATGGGCGCATCCGGCATCGCAGAGGACACCTTGTTCGCCGCGTCCCGGTACGCCTACCGGTTCGACCTGACCGCATGGGGCTGGATCCACCTTGTGGTCGGTGTGGCGCTCGTCGTTGCCGGCCTCGGAGTTCTGACGGACAAGAGCTGGGGCCGTGGGGCCGGCGCAGCGGTGGCAGGGATCAGCCTGATCACCCAGTTCATGTTCGTTCCGTACTATCCGGCGTGGTCCATCCTCGTGATGACACTCGACCTCTTGATCATCTTTGCGCTGACGAGGATCCATATCGGAGCCGACCGCGGTCGGTGAACCCCCTCCGTGCCGATGTGCCGACCGCAGCGGCGAGCATGCAGGCAGCGCCTGTCTGCAGCACGCCTGCGACCTCGTCGTCGAAGAAGGTGAGGGCGGATGCTCCGTATCCCAGCGCGGATGCGGCCAGTTGAAGGCGACCGATGACAACACCCGCCTCAGCCTGCGCGCCACGGTAGCCGCGGTCGCCGAGAGCCGGCAGCAACGTGGCCAGATCGGAGCAGGAGAACACGGTGAACGCGGAGTCACCGGCCACTGCCTGATCGAGGCAGAGATGCGTGGCGACGGAGCGCACCTCCGGGAGGGGCAGGAGACGTCGAGCGGTGAGCGCAGGGTACCGGTGGAGGTAGTGGCCGGGCTCCATTCCGTCGACGGTGTGCACGGAAAGGTGATGTGTCAGCAGGGTGTGACCTTCAGGGATCGCATCCATGGGAACCGGGCGGGTGGCGCACGCCATTGCCCAGTTCAGCACTTCTTCGGGGATCGGCTCCGGGGTCATGGTGCGGGTCGTGGCGTGTCCGAGAATGAGCGCATCGACCGGCTCGGCACCGAGTGCTCGGGGCGCCGGTGGAGTGATGGCCGCCGCGGGCCCATGGCCGCAAGGCTCTCGTCTCCAGGTCTGGACCTCGTCCTCGCCGCGCAGTACGCCCGCAAGCTGAGCCACCGTGATCACAGGAAACTCCACCGGCCCGGCCGGCAGTTCCTCGGCCGCGACTGCCACCGGGGCCATGTGGTCCACGAGCGGCCGGGGCCTGCTCGGGCTCTGTCCCAGGGCCACCACGACCAGCGGAAACTCAATTCGGCCGTCGATACCGAGCAGATGGCACAGCATGGCGTCCTGGAAGCCGAACAGGAGCCGAGCGTCAATGCCGTAGGCGTCCGCGACAGCCAGCAGATTGGCGATCACGGTGCCCGCGTCCCAGTAGAGGTGCCGCCAGCCTCGCTCGGCGTACTTCCAGGCCGTACGCCAGGGAATTCCTGTGAGGACGACGAATGCCTCGGCAGCCGGCCGATCCGCCGACGACGCCGTTGCGTTCTCGACGAAGGCCCGGTGATCACCGTCACGCAGGCGTTCCAGCCCATGTACCTGCGCCGCGAAGTGATAGACCCCGTTGTCGAGGCCGCTCAGGCTGCCGGGGACCACGTAGGCCTCCACGGGGTGCAGATTGCCGGCCGACGAAGCCGGTCTCCTGGGCCGACGGCTCCCCGGGGAGACCCTGATGACACCGAGTGAGAGGTGCAACAGGCGGGCCAGGTCTTCGACTTCCAGCTTCGTGCCGCGAGGCCGTGTGCGCCCGCTGAGGACGTCCGTGGCTGCGGCTGCGCCGGCTGGCAGATCACTGGGCAACTCGACGACAGGAGTCAGGGGAAAGCGCTTGAAGACGTCCGGCTCGGTGTGTGGGTCCTGTTTCGTGTATCCGGCAGGTCGCGGTGGCCGCCGGACGAAAGGCCCCGTGCTGTTGCTGGACCAGCTGTGACAGTCGCGGGGATGAACGCCAGCTGAGGCAACGCCTGACAGGCCAGGACCAGGGAGAGCCGACCCGCAGTGGCTCCAGGCAGGGCGAGCACCGAGAACGCCAGCGCCACCCGGGCAAAGCCGTTGCCCAGCACGGAAATGACCCGCGCGGAGATGAGGAGGACGAACTGCCGGTTGCGCCAGAGCGGCGACCCGTCCGAAGTCACTGTCATGGGCAGGCACCCTACGGATCCTGGGGGAAAGCGCGCTCTGAATCAGCCACTCCAACTCCCCGGCCCTGCCGGATGCCTGCGCCGCCGTGCCCTCGACGGGCCGGTCCGGACCGGCCGGCGGGGCGGTGCTCAGACCGCTCCGCTGAGCAGGGGAAGGTAGCCCAGGGACTGCCCGGGTGCCGTCGGGTGGTACGACTCGACGAGATCCAGTGGGTCGACGCTGCGCAGCCACGGGCTGGACGAGCAGATCTCGTGCCCGGCGAAGGCACTGCGGGCGTCGGCGAACGTGAACCCGTGGTGGATGGCCCCCCTGGCGATCACACTGTTGAGATGATCGACGGCGGCGTTGAGCGCGGACCTCTCCGTGTCCCGGAGGCCGATCGAACAGGTGCCGTGGAGCTGGTAGAAGTGGGGATAGCCGAGCACCACGACCCGGGCGGCGGGTGCCCTGCTCGTGATGGCCGAGTAGAGACGGTCGAGCCTGCCCGGGAGACTTCCGTCCACGAACGAGTCCGCCGCGGCTATGGCGGACAGGCATGCGGTCTGCCCAGGCAGGACGCAGAGCGCCATGACCTTGGCGAAGCTCGAGTCGCTGCCACCGACGGTAATGCTGACCAGGCCGGTTCGGCGGCTGAGCGGGCCGAGCTGGTCGGCCATGACATCGGTGGTCCGGGCGCCGTTGCAGGCGGTGAAGCTGAACGACGACGGCGCGTGGGCCGCGGCCCACAGGACGGGATATGCCCGGCTGCTGCGCCGGCAGTCCGCGTCGGACGTGAAGTAGCTGCCGGCTCCGACACCGGACGAGTAGGAGTCACCGAGGGCCACGTAGCCCGTGGCTGCTGTGCTGGGCGCCGCTTCCACTGTCGCGGGACCAGCGAGGGTGCAAGCGGCGGCGAGGAGGAGGGAGGACGCACAGGGCGCTATTCGGGACTGTCGCATAACTCTCCTCTATCGCGGCTCGGGCGGCCCCGCCCGACAGGGCCGTCCGCCCTGCTCGGCCGCCTTGACAAAGGTCCTCGGCCGTGCGGCGGGCGAAGGGCCTCCGTGCCGGCGGCCGCGTCGGCCGGACTCGGGCGCGTGTCGGTGTGCCGCCCCCGTATCCGAGTTCACCCGGTGAGCCGTCACCCGTCCGGACCAGTGTCCGTGCACCTGGCGGACGAAGCCGACAAGTGAAGTCACTGCTCCGAACGTGTTGCTCAGCCTCCGGCAATGGCATGGTCTGAGTGTGGAACTACGTCACCTCGCCGGGTTCGTCGCGGTCGCCGAGGAACTTCACTTCGGCCGTGCCGCGGAGCGGCTGCGCATGGCGCAATCACCATTGAGTCAACAGATCCGTGCCCTGGAGCGCGAACTCGGAGTCCGGCTCTTCGAGCGGTCGACGCGCTCGGTCCGGCTGACCGATGCCGGCCGGGCTCTGCTGGGGCCGGCGAAGGGACTCCTGGCGGACGCGTCGGTGGTGCGCCGGACGGTCAGGGCCGCCGAGCTGGGCGCGGTGGGCCGGGTGGCGATCGGGTTCGCCGGCGCCAGCAGCTACAGCTGTCTTCCCGTGCTCAGCCGCGCCGTGACCACTCAACTGCCCGGCATCGAACTCGTACTGCAGGGGCAGACCTACGCGGGGGAGGCGTTGGGTCAGATAGCCGGTGACACACTCGACATGGGATTCGTCTCGTTGCCCGTCCGCCGGGGCATCACCGCGCGCGTGGTCCGCGTGGAGCCGCTGCTGGTGGCACTGCCGGACAGCCATCCTCTGGCGGGCCGCACCGAAATAGCGCTGACGGAACTGGCGCGGGAGCCGTTCGTGACCTTCCCCGCCTCGCGGGGCTCGGCCGTGCGGGAGGCCACGGTGCAGGCCTGCCACGAAGCCGGATTCGCGCCTCGCATCGTGCAGGAGGCACCGGACGCCTACACCCTGCTGGCCCTGGTGGGCGCGGGGGTGGGCGTGGGCATCGTGGTCGAGTCGGCCGACACCATCCGCCTGGACCACGTGTGCTTCCGACGCCTCGCGGGCGCGGATGTTCCCGTGCTGCCCATCGCGCTGGCCTGGCGCACCGGCAATCGGTCGGCCGCGCTCCAAGCGGTCCTGTGTGTCGCCGAGCAGGTTCTGCCGACGCCGCCCACGTACATCGAATAGAGCCGCCGTACTCAACTGCGGGTTGAGTCGATTGAGACGCGGAGTGTCTCAACGTGACCCGTATTTTGGTCTTGGACGCCGGGTGAACACAGCGTGCACAGTGAGGGGCATCTCACGCAGACATGGGACTCGCCGTCAGGTCTGCGCCAGCGAACTGCTGCACGAGAGGAAGTGACGTCATGCCCCGTGACGCATCAGCAGACATCATCCCCGACTCGACAGACCGCGGCCGCCAGGCCCGCCGTGCCGGTGTCAGCGCATTCATCGGCACCACCATCGAATGGTTCGACTTCTACATCTACGGCGCCGCCGCCGCGCTCGTCCTGGGCAAGGTCTTCTTCACCGGTACCTCCACGGCGATCGGCACCCTGGCCGCGTTCGCCACCTTCTGGGTCGGCTTCCTCGCCCGCCCTGTGGGTGGACTGGTCTTCGGCCACATCGGCGACCGCTACGGCCGCAAGCAGGCGCTCGTCATCACTCTCATGATGATGGGCGGAGCCACGGTCTGCGTGGGGCTGCTTCCCGGGTACGACCAGTGGGGCGCGGCCGCTCCGGTCCTGCTGGTGGTGCTGCGTATGGTGCAGGGCGTGGCGGTGGGCGGGGAGTGGGGCGGTGCCGTCCTGATCGCCACCGAATACGCCCCGCCCCGGCGCAAGCTGCTGTACGGCGCGTTCGCCCAGCAGGGCTCGCCGGTGGGCAACCTGCTGGCCACCCTGGCCTTCTTGGGGATCGCTCGGCTGCCCGACGCGGCGTTCGAGTCATGGGGCTGGCGCGTCCCCTTTCTCGCGTCCTCCGTGCTGGTGATCGTCGGCCTGTTCATCCGGCTGCGGCTGGAGGAGACACCGGAGATGAGGGTCGCGCTCGAGCGCAGGCAGACGACGAGGCTGCCGGTCAGACAGGTCCTCACGAGATTCCCGCTCCTGACGGTGCTGGGGACCCTGGCGGGCGCGGCCGGCGTGGCCATCACCTACATCAAGACGACCTTCGCCCTGTCCTGGGCCACCTCGAGCCTGCACTTCAGCCGGACGTCGTTCCTCAGCGTCATCTCACTCGCCCTCGTGGTGCAGGTGATCGCGCAGCCCTTCGGTGCCGTCCTGGCCAGCAGGTGGCCCCTGCGCAAGGCAGTGCTGTGGATGCTGCTCCCGGAGTTCCTGCTGCTGCCGCTGATGTTCGTCCTGATCCGGACCGGCAACTTCTGGCTGGCCGTACTCGGTATGGGCCTCGCGACGCTCCCGCACTCCCTCTACTACGCGGCACTGGCCGGAATCCTGGCCCGTGTGTACCCGGTGGAGGTCCGCTACACCGGCATGTCGCTCGCCTACCAGATGTGTTCGACCCTGTTCGCCGGTACCGCCCCACTCGTGGCCCAGGCGCTGGTCTCCGCCGGCGGATCCATCCGGCCCGTCGTGGCCCTCGGGCTGGGCTACACCGTGATCTCCCTGGCCGGAGTGCTGCCCCTGATCAGGCGCACCGAGCCTGCCGATGTCGCGCTCCTGTCCCCGCGCACCACCGCGCCCGCCATCTCGGGAGAGACCTCGTGAACTTCGCCCACCAGGATCCGGCCCTCGGACCGCTGCTGGACCGACTTCTCGACCCGGACGACCGGGCGCGCGCGGAGCCGCTGCTGGCCCGGCTGGGCGCCCTCGCCGCGGACGAGATCGACCGGCTCGCCGCACAGGCCGATGCCCACCCACCACGGCTGCGGCCGTACACACCCGACGGCGAACGGATCGACGCCATCGACTACCACCCCGCGCACGACCGTCTGGCGAAGATCGCCTACGAGGACTTCGGCCTGGCCGCCATGTCCCACCGGCCCGGCGTCCACGGCTGGGCCACGCCCGTTCCGCACGTGGTCAAATACGCCCTGTCGTACCTCTTCGTCCAGGCGGAGTTCGGCCTGGCATGCCCGCTGTCCATGACCGATTCAGCCGCCCGGATCCTGCGTCTCTTCGACCCCGAACGCCATGCGGCGGCACTGGCGGCGCTCACCTCCACGGACCCGCGCACCCGTGCCACCGGTGCCATGTTCATCACCGAACGGCAGGGCGGCACGGATGTCGGTCTCACCGGGACCCGGGCCACCGAGCACGACACCCACTGGACCCTCCGGGGCCGTAAGTGGTTCGCCTCCAACCCGGACGCCGACGTGGTCCTCGCCCTGGCCCGGGTGCCCGGCCAGGGCGAGGGCACCCGGGGGCTGGGCATGTTCCTGGTGCCCCGGCTGCTGCCCGACGGTTCGCGCAACGCCCTACGCATCGACCGGCTCAAGGACAAGCTCGGATCCCGGTCGATCCCCAGCGGCGAGGTCACCTTCGAGGACGCCTACGCACAGCCCGTGGGCCGGCTCGGCGAAGGATTCAGGCAGATGGCCGAGATGCTCAACGTCTCGCGCCTGTCCAACGCCATGCGGGCCGCGGCCCTGATGCGGCGGGCCGTGCGCGAGGCCGTCGAGCACACCCGCTCCCGCCACGTCCTCGGCCTGCCCCTCTTCGACCAGCCCCTGATGCGCATGACCCTGCTGCCCCTACTGCTGGACACCGAGGCAGCACTGGGATTCGTCCTGGAAGCGGCGAGCAGGCTGGACGCCGCCGACCGCGGGGACGGCTCCTGCCGTGAGCTGGTGCGCGTCCTCACCCCGCTGGCCAAGTTCACGCTGTGCAAGCGGGCACGTTTCATCACCGGAGAGACCATGGAGATCCGCGGTGGCAACGGCTACATCGAGGACTGGGTCGATCCCCGGCTGCTGCGCGACGCCCACCTGGGCTCCATCTGGGAGGGCTCGTCGAACGTCATCGCACTGGACGTTCTACGGTGCATGCGCCGCGAATCGTCGCACCACGCACTTGCCGACGCCTACGGTTCGCGGCTGTCCGCGCGGTGGCAGGCGCTGCGTGCCAAGGGTGACTGGATCCTCGATCTGCCCGAGGCCGAACAGCAGATGCTGGCCGGCGGCTATGCGAACCAACTCAGCCACGCCGTCATGGCCACCCTGCTCCTGCAACAGGCGGAGTACGAGGCGGATCTGACCGGCAACGGCCGCAAGATGCTGGTGGCCCACACCTACCGCGGCCTGCTGGAGGATCCCGGCACCCTCCCCCTGCCCGCCCTGGAACACCTGGCCGACCTCGCCGACGGCGGGTACATCCCCCTGTCGGTGGCCAAGGAGGCGGCGGATGTCTGAGCCACTGGCCGGAATACGCGTCGTCGACCTGTCCAAGATCCTCGCCGGTCCCTACGCGACCATGACGCTGGCCGATCTCGGCGCGGACGTCATCAAGGTGGAGCACCCCGACGGAGGAGACCCGACGCGCAGCTGGGGCCCGCCCTTCAACGGCCCGGACGCCACCTACTATCTGGCGGCCAACCGCAGCAAGCGATCCGTCACCCTGGACCTGAAGACCCCGGCGGGCCAGGAGGCGGCACACCGACTGCTGGACACGGCCGACGTCATGGTCGAGAACTTCCGCCCCGGCAGCTCGCTGGCCCGCGCCTTCGCCTACGACCGGCTGCGCGAGCGCCATCCACGGCTGGTCGTGCTGCACATCTCCGCCTTCGGAGAGCACGGCCCGCTGCGCGACGAACCGGGATACGACATGGTGGCCCAGGCCGCCGCCGGCCTGATGTCGCTGACCGGCGAGCCCGACGGGGCTCCGGTGCGGGCCGGCTCGGCCATCGGCGACCTCGCAGCCTCCCTGTTCGGCACGATCGGGGTCGTCGCGGCGCTGCTGGAACGGGCCTCGACGGGCCGGGGCCGGTACGTGACCACCTCGCTGTACGAATCCCTGCTGGCCCTCCACATCAACTGGGCCACCGGCTATTTCGCCACCGGCGAGCGGCCCCGGCGGCTGGGCTCGGGCCATCCCAGCCTGACGCCTTACCAGGCCTGCCGGGCCGCCGACGGCTACTTCGTCATCGCCGTCGGCAACGACGCACAGTTCCGCCATCTGGCCAAGGCACTCGAACGCCCCGAGTGGGCCGACGATCCGCGGTACTGCACCAACCGCGCGCGCGTGGAGCACCGCGGGCCGCTCGAGACCGAGCTGCACTCCGTACTGGCCGGGGGCACCGTGGAGCACTGGTGCACGCTGCTGAAGGGAGTGGGGGTCCCGGTCACCCCGATCCGGAGCCTCGACGAGGTGCTGACCAGCGAACAGACGGACGCCCTCGGCATCGTACGCACCGTGGACCACCCCCAGACAGGGCCGCTGCAGCAGATCGCCTGCCCGGTCAGTTTCGACGGCGTCCGGCCGCCGGTACGGTCCGCGCCTCCCACCCTGGGCCAGCACAGCCGTCATGTCCTGACCGAACTGGGCTACGACCAGGCGGACATCCGCCGACTGCTGGGAGAGCCGCCCGCTGGGGCCTGACCCGGCCCGCCCCACCGGGCGGCAGGTATGCGGACGTGCCCCGGGACGGGGAGTTGTCCCGGGGCACTTCCCCGCGCGGCGGCTACTCGGCCGCGAAGCCGGCCGCGCGGTAGCCGATCATCATCGCGGCCAGGTTCGTGTGGGCCCGCGGAATGGTCGGCATGACAGAGGCATCGGCCACCATCAGCCGGTCCACCCCCTTGACCCGGAGACGCTCGTCGACGACACCGGCGTCGTCGTGCCCCATCCGGCAGGTGCCCACCGGGTGGTGGTACGACAGCGCCTGGGCCCGGCATGCCTCCTGCAGGTCCTCGCTCCGCCACCAGGGCGCGTCGGGCAGTTCGAGCCGCCCCTGAGCGGCCAGGTCGTCGACGATGTCCGCTGCGGTGGTGACGATGTCGGCCGCCCGTGCCCGATCCAGGGGCGCCGACAGGTGATTGAGGTGGACTCGCGCTCGTCCCCGGCCCAGCGTGAGATGACCTCGGCTCTCGGGGGTGACCAGCGATGCGGTCACGGCGGCCGTGTGCGGGCCTGCGGTGGGGTCGAAGAAGGGGGCGTGGTAGGCGAATATCTGCGCCTGCGGATGACGGTTGCCGGGCAGCTCGTAGGTGAGCAGTGTGCCCTGGCCGCCCGGCATGGGGAGTCGGGACGTGTCGGTGACGTCCACGTTCATCTGGAACAGGACATGGTCGGACAGGTTCGTGCCCAGCTGCGGTGCGTGCGCGACGACCGGCAGGTCGGCGTTGCGCAGGTCGTCGACCGGGCCGATGCCCGAGTGGAACAGGATTTCCGGCGTGCCGAACGTCCCGGCCGACAGGATCACACGGTCGGCCTCGATGATGTGCTGCTGCCCGTGCGCGTCCCCCAGGACCACACCTTGGGCAGCGCCGCCGCTGACCAGCACCCGCAGCACTTCACTGTCCGGCCGCAGCACGACGTTGGCACGGGAACGGATGAGGGGGAGCACGCTCACGAGGGTGCTCATCCGCACTCCGCCGACGCGGTTGGTGGGAAAGGGGCCGAAACCGAGGGCTCCGGGGGCGTTGTGGTCGGCGACGGGGTGATGACCGTGGCGCCTGTAGGCGTCCTGGAACATGACATCGAACGGGCTCTGCTCGCACCGGGTGATCGCTATCGGTCCCTCGGCCCCGTGGCACTCCTCCAGCCCGAACTGCTGGTCGTCTTCGAGGGCACGGAACGCCGGCAGACAGGCGTCGTACGACCACAGCTCCGACCCCCAGGAGTCGTAGCACCACGGGTGACCGCGGACCGCTGCCGCCGCATTGACCGCGGAACTTCCGCCGAGGACCTTGCCGCGCGGCAGGAAGTTGCCGGTGTCCTCGTCGGTGTACTGCCAGTAGTAGTGCGGCGGCAGGAGGATCTCCGTGCGCAGTTCGGTGGGCACGTCGGGGCCGGGGTCGATACCCGCGTCCACCAGGACGACCTCATGGCCTGGGTCTGCGCTGAGTTGCCAGGCACAGACGAGGCCGGCGGACCCGGCTCCCACGATCACAGTTCGCACGGGAGAATCCCTTCGTTGGCAACGTTGTCCGGGACGGTCGGTCCGGAAGACATCGGCAGCCGCGACAAGCGGCGCTCGTGTGGAAACGGCTGGGCCGGCCGGTCACCGGTGGGGTGGCGGCGGGCGGCAGTGGGTGGCAGCGGTCAGAGCGGGAATTCGGGGCGCCCCGCAACCCCGGCGGTGATCCAGCGGGCCTCGGTGAAGTACTCGACACCCGCGTGACTCGCGTGGCGGCCGTACCCCGAGTCAGCGACGTGGCCGAGCGGTGCCCGGACCTCGTCGGCGACGGCACGGTTGTTCACGTGGACGGCGCTTGCCGGGAGCCTTCGGGCGATGTCGAGACCGGCCGCCCAGTCCCCGGTGATCACTCCTGCCGTCAACCCGAAGGGCGGGGTGCCGGCCAGGGCGACCGCCTCCTCGACGCTGTCCACCCTGTGCACCACCATGACCGGGCCGGCGATCTCCTCCCACCAGACGTCCATGTCCGGTGTGACATCGGTGAGAACCACGGGTGCGAGAGAGCTGCCGTCCGCCTCGATCGCACCGGTGCCCGTCACCGCGGTCGCGCCCTTCGCCAGGGCATCCGCGACGAGCCTCGACACCCGCCGCGCCGCACGGGAGTCGGCCATGGCGCCGGAGACGCCGGCGGGCCATGTCGGGCCCTCGCCGGCCGCGGCCGTGACCCTCTCGGCGACACGGGCGAGGAAGTCATCGGCCAGTGAGCGGTCGACGAACACGCGCTCGGTGCTGAAGCAGCCCTGTCCCGCGTCCAGGAACGAGCCGACCACCGCGGCGAGTGCCGCGTAGTGGATGTCCGCGTCGCCGAGGACGAGAAGGGAGTTCTTTCCGCCGAGCTCCAGAACGGCCGGCTTCAGATGGCGTGCGGCGGCCACGGCGACCTCGCGGCCCACGGCGGTCGAGCCCGTGAAGGTCACCGCACGTACCCGCGGGTCGGCGATGAGACTGTGCACGACGCCTGCCGCGTCGGCAGGTGCATGGGTGACGATGCCGAGGACGCCGTCCGGCAGACCCGCTTCGGTGAGCACTTCGTGGATGAGCAGGCCACCGGACAACGGGGCGTCCTCACTGGGTTTGAGGACCACGGTGTTGCCCAGAGCCAGAGGCAGCGCCACGGCGCGAGCCCCGAGGAGGAGCGGCGCATGACGGGGGGTGATGGCGGCGACCACCCCCAGGGGCATCCGCACGTGCAGGGAGCAGGCTCCGTGCGTGGGGGCGGGAAGGACCTGCCCGGTCGGCAGGGCGGTCGCGGCCGCCGCGTCGATCAGGATCTGTGCCGCCAGCTTGGCGTTGAAGGCCGACCACGGGCCCGCCGAACCGGCTTCCGCGGCCATCGTCTGGACGATCTGACCCGTGCGCACCATCAACAGATGGGCGGCCTGCAGAAATACCGAGCCCCGTTCCGCGGGGGACAGGGCCGCCCATGACCCGAAAGCCTCATGGGCGGCAGTCACTGCACGTGTCGCCGCTCCGTGGGCCGCTGGAGGGCCGTCGCCCGTGTGATGTTCGAATCGGCCGTGATCGGCCGTGGCTTGCTGCCCGCCGGTCATCCGGCTACGCAAGCTGGACATGCATGTCTCCCCGCAGTGAGCTCGCAGCCACTTGCGGTGCCGCGGTCAATGCGGTCACTCACCTGCAAGCTGGCCCAGCCGCAGCATTCCTTTCTTCGCACCGCGGCGCATGCGCCCCGGTGCCGACTACGACCGTATTCAGCTAAGCCGATCGGTCACCGGGCGAGCCATGATGCGGATGATCGTCAACTATCAGGAAATGCAACGTGTTTGCGGTGCCACCTCAGGTATGGTCCGATCTTGACGGGGCGGGCCTTCCGGTCAGGCGCTCGCAGGCTGCCGCTTACTTGCGGCGGAGGCGGAATCCGCCGAGTAGAAAACGGACTTGCCCTGCTTGCTGCGACGGACATGTCCCTTGGCGACCATGGCCTCCAGAGTGCTGCGCACCACCGTGATCTTGATGCCCCGGTCCGGATGGGCCCCGGTCAGCGCGTCGGTGACTTCGAGGGCCGAGCGCGGTTCACCCTCCCCACTCAGGTGAGTGACCACGAGATCGCGCAGAGTCGGTCCGTTGCCGCCCTTGGCCGCGTCCGTGGAGTGGGGAGCGGGCGTCGCCTGCTGGGGAACAGAGGCCTTGGGGGCACTCGCGGACGCCCTCTCGTCCGCATCTTCCGTGCCCCCCAGCGCCTGCTGCATGTTGACGAGCAGAGCGTGGTCGTTGCGGAGTGTCTCCAGTTTCTCCTGGAGCGCGGCCACCTCGCTGCTGAGTCGTTCCTGTTCCTCGGCATTGCGCTTCAGGTCTTCAGCCAGCCGGGCGGCGTACAACGGCCTGAGGCTGGTCGCTTCGTCCCGATTCTCGGCCACAGTGACTCTCCCTGAAGACGTGTGCCATTACTTTACTGAATAGTACTCACAACAGATCTGGATGGCTTGCACGTGTACCCAATCCCTAGTGGCAGGTATGTTCGGGTGGTTGGCGTCAGGGGATGTGCAGGGTGCTGAAGCGGGTCACATTGTGCAGGTCGCCCTCGATGGCATGTGCCGCTTCACGCAGTGCGGGCAGGAGGTGTTCACTTGCCTCCCGCAGGGAGGTGCCGTCGGAGTGCTGGGCGACATTCAGCGCGGCGATGACGTTGCCGTCGCCGTCCCTGATCGGCACGGCCACTGAACGCAGCCCCTCTTCCAACTCCTCGTCGATGGCGGCGTAACCCTGCTCCGCGACTGCCGCGAGGAGGGTGCGCAGACGCGTGGGCGAGGTGACGGTGTGCTGGGTGTAGGCCGTCAGCTCGGAAGCGGCAAGGACACTGTCTCGCCGGTGAGCGTCGAGACCGGACAGCAGAACGCGGCCCATGGCGGTCGCGTAGGCCGGGAACCTGGTGCCCATGGCGATGTGGACGGCCATGATCCGCACTGTAGGCACCCGTGCCGCGTAGAGGATGTCGGTGCCGTCGAGAACGGTGACGGAGGCGGATTCCTGTACGCGGTCCACCAGAGTGCGCAGATGCGGTGTGACCAGGTCGGTGAACGACATCGCGGCGACCCGCGCCTGACCGAGTTCGAGGACCCGTGGCAGTGGGCGGAAGTGCCCGTCGGTGTGCTCCGCGTACCCCTGCTGCTCCAAGGTGACCAGGCAACGTCTGGCAGTTGTGCGGGGAAGTCCGGTCAACTGTGCGACGGTGGCGACAGGAAGGCCGTCGCCGTGTGCGGATTCGAGAGCCTCCATCACCGCCAGTCCCCTGGCGAGGGATTGCAGGAATCCGGACCCCAACTCGCTCTTGGCCTCGCCGACGGCATCGTCCGACTCGGGTTCGACGTCCCGATGGAGCGCCGGCGGCCGTGCCGCACCCTGGCCGAGCAGCCGGGCCAGAGCCGTGGCTTCCCGGCGCAGCCGGGGCAGGGCGAGCTGGGCCAGGTCCTTGGCGGAGTGCCTGCTGGCATGGCTCACCATGCTGAGCGCGTACGGGCTGCGGCCTGGGGCGTCGACGGGGACCGCGACGGCCACCAGCCCCGGCTCGACCAGCTGGTCGTCCAGAGCCCACCCGTGGCGGCGGGCCTCGTTCGCCCGGCCGGCGAACTCCGCCTCCCCCATGGGCTGCGGCCGCAGCCGGGCAAAGGCCACGCCACGGGGGTCGGCTGCCGTCCGGTGCCGCCAGGCCGCCCACTGCGATTCGTCCCAGTCGGCGGCGAACACCGCTCCTGCCGCACAACGCTCCGCCGGGAGCAGGTCACCGACCTGAAAGGCCACGGACACCGCACGACGTCGGGGTGACTGGGCCACGAAGCGCACCCCGTCACGATCGCCCACCGCCAGGGAAACCGATTCCTGCAGTTCGTCAGCCAACGCGGCCACCCGCTGTGTGATCTCCCGCGTCAGACCGCTGGCCGCCAGATAGGCGTTCCCCAGTGTCATCAGGCGCGGCGTGAGATGCAGCTCCGCTCCGTGCTGTCGCACATGTCCGAGATGGATCAAGGTCGCGACGACGCGGTCGACGGTGGAACGCGCCAGGCCTGTCGCGTGCACCAGGTCGCTCGCCCGCATCTGCTGGGCCCCGGGTGAGGCCAGACAGCGCAACACGGCAAGGCCTCGCTCCAGAGGACGTACGGAATCTTCGGGCATGACATCCACCTCACGCGGCACTCAACGGGTTCATCCGAACCCGTTGACAAGGACTGGGCACGGTCGGACACTCACAGCCAGTCAATTATGAATCAGAGTTCACTCCGCGGACAAGCCTGGTGTCCTCAGCAGGACTCCTTCCAGCGCCGTCCGATCCCCATCGCATCCGCACTCCAGTGAAGTGAGAGGCCATGACCGCTTCTGGTGCTGCCCGGCCAGCCCGCTCATTCAAAACGGTCGCCGTCGTCATCGCCCTGTGCTGGCTGGCTGTCTTCTTCGACGGCATGGACGTCAACATCTACGGCGCCGTGATGCCCCACCTTCTCGACGATCCCGGCCTGGGCTTCTCCCCGGCGCTGGCCGGGACCGCAGGCAGCTGGACGACGTTCGGCATGCTCATCGGTGCCCTTGCGGCCGGAACCATGACCGACGTGTGGGGACGCAAGCCGCTGGTCACCTGCAGCATCGTCCTCTTCTCGCTCGGCAGTGCGGTGTGCGCCCTGGCGCCGGGTGTGGCTGTCTTCGGGGCCGGCCGGTTCGTCTCGGGACTCGGACTGGGCGGCCTGATGCCCATAGGCCTGGCGATCGTCGCCGAGTTCGCGCCGCCGCGCAGGGCCGCGCTGGCCACCGGTCTGATGATGACCTCCTACCACGCCGGCGGTATGGCGGCCACGGGTATCGGCCTCGCCGTCGCGCCCGGGCACGGCTGGCGCTGGGTCTTCTGGGCGGGCGTCCTTCCGGCGCTCGTGGCCGTCCCCCTGGTGGCCAGATGGCTGCCCGAATCGCCCGGCGTGCTCCTCGCCAGGGGCCGTACGCAGGACGCGCACGCCGTCGCCGCGAAGTACGGGCTGGCGAGCCCCGAGGACGTCGCCCTGCCCCAGGCGGGCGCCAGGGGCCGCCTGTCCGCGGTGGCCGACCTCTTCCAGGGCGGCACTCGCTGGGCGACGCCGCTGCTGTGGATCGCTTCCTTCTCCGGACTGCTGCTCGTGTACGGAGTGTCCACCTGGCTGCCGGAGTTGATGCGGGCCTCGGGGTATTCGCTGTCCTCGTCCGTGACGTTCCTCATGCTCATCAACGCGGGCGGGATCATCGGGATGCTGGTGGCCGGGCGCACCGCCGATCGCTTCGGCCCGGTGAAGGTCTCCGCGATCTGGTTCCTGCTCACCGCATGCGGCACCTTCCTGCTCAGGGTGCACCTGCCGCTGCCGGCCGCCTATGCGATCGTCTTCTTCACGGGCATCTGGCTCTTCAGCGCGCAGGTGATGGTCTACGCGGCCACGGCCAGGACGTATGCCCCCAACGAGCGTGCGACGGGCCTGGGTTGGGTCACGGGCGTGGGTCGTACCGGTGCGGTGGTGGGGCCGACGCTCGGCGGTGCTGTCGTCGCGGGCGGGAACGCCGGTCTGGGGTTCACGACCTTCGGGGTGGCCGCAGTGCTGGGCGCCGTGGCCATCTGTCTGGTGCCTTTGGCGCAAGGGGTGCGTGGCTCCGGTTCCACCGCTCCGGTGTTGGCCGCTGCCGACTCCTAGGGTGCTTCTTTCTTCTTGCTTCCTGCAGGCGTCGCGGTCGACGGCTGGTGGTCTGACGCCCCGGCGGCCGCGACGCAGCCGATGCCTCCCCTTCGACAGATTCATGAAACCGGCGTGTCGCTGTCCACTATGGGGTATTTTCATACTTATCTTCGTGACTGTAAGAGGTCGATCTGTGGCAGACAGCATCCACACGCACTTCATGGAGATGACATGCACAAGCTTCGCAACGCCGCCGTCCTGGTCGCGGCCCTCGGCAGCGTCGGGCTCATGACCGCCGGCACCGCCAATGCCGCGGGCTTCCGGGGCGGCGACAAGGGGGGCGACTGGGGCGTTCAGCAGAGCTCCAACTGCAAGTCGCACGACCTGAACCTCGACATCCTCGGTGAGGTCGGCCTTATCAATGGCGCACTGGGAAGCGCGCTCAACGGCGAGGGCGACCCGGGTGCGCAGAACACCCACATCGGCTCGTCCATGGGCTGCAACAACAAGGCCTGGTAACAGGTCGGTTCAGCACACTTGACTACGGTACGTGGCTGATCACGTAGGTGGTGACCTCACGCGCACGCGGGTATGGACCAGGACGCAGCCCGTATTCGCGCGTGAGGGTGCCACGCCTGGGCGCAGTCCAGGGGCGCCCCCCATGGCGTGCCGCCCCTGACTTCGTACGGCTCGCGTCCCCGGTGACGGCCGGAGCAGACGACGAAGCCCCCCGCGACGGTTGCGCGGGGGGCTTGTCCGTGTGTGCCCTCGGGCAGGCAACTCGCGTACCTCCGGCACGTCGCCCAGGGCGCAGCGGCACCCGCAGCGGCCGTGGCTCCGCTGCCGTCGGCGCGCGCCGGCCTGCAGTGACCATCTCGCGCGCACGCGTTGCTCAGGCCGCCCGGCAGAGCAACTCGAAGGCTGCGCTGATCTGCGGCAGATGCTCCCGTCCCCGGCGCGCGGCCAGGTATATCGAGTTGCTCACGGGGGTGACCGGAGTGTGCAGCACACTCAGCCTGCCGGCGTCCAAGGCCTCCTGCGCGAGATAACGGGGGACGACACTGAGCCCGGCGCCCGCGGCGACGGCGGCCACCATGGTGCGCAGATCGGCGACCGTCAGGCCGGGCGACGGCGGCTGGATGCCCCAGCATGTGCGGAAGTAGCGCCGGGCCATCGGCATGGCCGGGGAGTACCCGATGAAACGCCGAGTGTCGTTCTCCGGCGTGTACGGCGCCTCTCCGGCCCGGCCCACCAGAACGAACTCCTCCTCACACAGATGCCTGAGATGAAGCTGTCTTGTGGGAGCCTGCTCGATCTTGGTCACCACGACGAGGTCCAACTCGTCCTTCAGGAGTACCTGGGCGAGCTCGGGAGACAGGCCGATACGGCAGTGCACGTCGACGCCCCGAGCCAGCAGAGGAGCGAGCTTGGGCAGGACGTGGACCGAGAGCAGATCGCTCGGTGCCCCCAGCAGCACCGGGGCCGTGTCGCTGACGGGGGCCAGCGCGTCGACCGCGTCCTCCAGGGCATCCAGGTGAGTTGCGATCTGAGCGGCGAGGAGATCTCCTGCCTGCGTCGGTGCGACCCCGCGTCCGAGTCGGTCGAACAGTGTCCGCCCCATGACGCCTTCCAGCGTCTTCAGGTGACGTGAGACGGCGGGCTGGGACAGCCCGAGCAGACCTGCGGCTTTGGCAACGCCTCCACATCGGTAGACGCACAGGAAGGTGCGGAGCATGCCGAGATCTGCTCCATGTTTCATGGCCGGAACCCTTCAGCGAGAACCAACGTTCTCCTAAGGTAGCGCATCACTGCCCTGTCCATGGCCGGGCCCAGGGGTGAGCGGTCGTTGACTTACTCGGAAGCGCCACGTCAGGACCGAGGCGCGGGCGTTGGGCGCAGGGGAACACCGGAGCGCCTCGGGTGGCCGGTGTCCATCCGGCGCCACGCTACATACGACCAGGTGAGCGCCTCGCCCGCGCTCACCTCGACCTTGCCGGGCGGAGGGAATCCTCGCCCACTCCGCAGTCGGCGTGCCGTGCTGGTGGCACTCAACTTTCCACATCGTTCGGTCAGTTGCCAAGTGGGGATCGCAGGGAATCGACGGGCCGCCCCTCGCCCCGAGGCTTGACATGCCAACGAGGTGACTACAGACTGCCGTCCGCAGGCCGAAGAGAAGTTCACTACGTGGACAGCAGTCATCGGTGACGTGCGCTGAGCGCTCACGCAGTGGATCTCCGGCCGTGCGTATCAGGTACACCTCGTCCAACGGAGTCGCCATGTCCTATACAGCGGAGCAACCTTCCTGGTGGCGGCGCTGGGCCACGCACCACAGAGTCGCGGCCGCCCTGCTCGCCGGTCTGGTGGCAACCCATCTCGCCACGGTCTTCGGCTTCTGGCTCGGAGGGGTGGGGATGATGAGACTCGACTGGAACACCTCGCAAGGGTGGGTCTTCATCCCCTTCGGCACCCCCCTGCAGAAGTTTCTTGTGGGAGGTCTGTCCCACTACGTCGACGGCCTCGTGTTCGCCGTGATCTTCGCCTGCGCGCTGCATCCCGCCCTGCGATGGCGAAGCACGGTGGGCGGCAACCTTGCCAAGGGCCTGCTGTTCGGCACTCTCCTCGCCTGCATCAGCATCAGTTTCATGACGCCGTTCGTCTTCGCCCCCGCCCGTGGCCTGCACCCGGGGTTCCTCAGCCTGGGATTCGGCTGGAAGTACATCACCGGGGTGTTCCTGTGGCACTGGGTTTACGGAGCACACCTGGGACTCATCTACAGCCCGGCCGGCCGCCGGCACGACGAGGCTGCGGGCGAAACGGAGATCGCCGCGAGCGGGCGAGGCGTACTCACTGGTTGAGTCTCCTTCCGGAGGCGCACGTCCAGACGTTGGGTGACTTCAACCCACCCAACGTCTGTGAACATGGGTGCCGTTGACTCACTCTGGGGTACGGTGCGCGAAGTATCGAGAGGCAGCTGAGTGACCGACGTATTTCCGCCGCAGCCGTGGCATGTGGCAGGCGACATGTTCGTCGCTGTCTGGAGGTTGCGGGAGAGAGCACTGCCGGCGTGGCCCGTGCCCGCCGGGGTGCGGCCGCTGCAAGCGGGGGAGTGGTGCCGTGTGATGACGTGCTGGGTCGACTTCCGAAGAGCCGGTCGCTCGGTCGGACGTGAACTGCTCGTCCTGCTGCGGGTATGTGACGACAGCACCTCGGGCCTGTGCCTGGTCGAAGCGTGGGGAGACAACGCGCAGTCGCTGACCGGTGGCCGGGCCGTGTGGGGCGTTCCGGAGCGGCGCGGAGATCTGCTGCTCGTCGGCAGCACGCTGACGGCCCACGACGGCGGTGGCAGCGTGCGACGCCCCGGCGTCCGTGCGCGGCTGTGGCCCGGAACTCCCGACGAGGACAATGCCGACGAGGGCGTGTTCGCGATTCACCGCGAACGACTGCGTCTGCCCGGCCGCCGTCGCCTGCGCACTCGGTTGCTCCAACAGCACTCTCCGGACAGCCCGGAGAGAACATCCGGCATTCCCGTGCGGTTGGAAGGCCAGGTGCGGTGGGGTCAGGCCCGGCTCAGGGCCGCCCCGGCCGGCCCGCTGGACTATCTGGCCCGCCGGCGGCCGCTCGCGGCGTTCTCGCTGCGCGACTTCCACGGCACCATCGGCGCACTCCCCTCGTGAGTCCGCCCCGGAGAGGCGTCTTCCCGCACATCGCACGGAGCCCGAGTGAACAGCGCCATCCCCGTCATCGATCTCGGCGTCCGGCGATCCGTTGTGCAGGCACGACGTGAGGCGGTCGCTGCGCCGCTGGACCAGGTGCTGCGGACGTCGGGCCTCTTCCTCCTCACCGGCCATGGTGTACCGGGCGAACTGGAAGAGACCCTTCGTGGCCAGGGACGGGCCCTCTGCGGTCCGCCCGACGCGGTCTGGGACAGGAGTGCCTGCCGGACAGCCTCCGGAAGTGCCGGTACCCCCGGACAAGGACATCGACCCGTGGCCCGGTCACACGTCCGCCCTCAAGGCCGCTGCCGACGCGTACACCGCGCACATGGCAAGGGTGGCCCTCGACATGGACGTCGTTCTCGGCCACGCCCTCGGCCGTGCCGCCGGTTCCCTCCCCGGCCGCTCACACCGTACCCACTGGACGCAGCACCTCACCTGGCACCCGCCGGCCGGCGCGGCCGTCGACTCGCCGCCCTGGCCACGGCGACGGCCCGGTCAAGGCGTTGACACCGGAGCATTCACGATCCGCAGCCCCGTGCCGGAGATGCAGGCATGGAACGCGGTCGACGGATGGTTCAGCCGGCCGAGCCCCGCCGGCTGTCTCGTCGTCACCTCGGGATCGCTGATGCAGCGGCGGACGGGTGGGCGCCGGCGGGCCACCAGGCACCGGATCCTGGCGCCGGTGTCAGCCCCTGAGCAGCGCTGAGGGGGTGGCCCTCGCCTTCTGCTGGGAGACGGACCCGGCAGCGAGGCGCGCTTGGGGACCGCCGTTGTCCGACAGCCGGTAGCAGTTCGCCCCGCCCGGTCGGGGCTGCCGCCAGTGGTGTCACTGGTAGGCGGACATGCCGGTGAGCGCTCGGCCCACAGCGAGCTGGTGCACCTCGCTGGTGCCCTCGTAGGTGAGGACCGACTCCAGATTGTTGGCGTGGCGCAGGACCGGGTACTCCAGCGTGATGCCCGAGCCACCCAGGATCGTGCGGCAGGTGCGCGCGATGGTGATGGCCTCCCGGACGTTGTTGAGCTTCCCCACACTGATCTGTTCCGGCACGATCGAACCGGCGTCCTTGAGGCGACCGAGGTGCAGGGCGAGCAGCAGTCCCTTGTACAGCTCCACGGACATGTCGGCGAGCTTGGCCTGGGTCAGCTGGAATCCCGCGATCGGCCGGTCGAACTGGACGCGCGTGGCCGCGTACTCGAGGGTCGTCTCGAGACAGTCACGGGCCGCACCCATGGCACCGAAGACGATGCCGAAGCGGGCCTCGTCGAGGCACCCCAGCGGACCGGACAGACCACGGGCGTGGGGCAGCATCGCCGAGGCCGGCAGGCGTACGTCGTCGAACGAGAGCGCAGACGTCGTAGAGGCGCGCAGAGACAGCTTCTGATGGACATCGGTGCTGGTGAAGCCCTTGGTTCCGCGTGGCACCAGAAAACCGCGTATTCCGTCCTCGGTACGTGCCCAGACGGTGGCCACGTCCGCGAGGCTTCCGTTGGTGATCCACATCTTGGAGCCGTTCAGCACCCAGTCGTCGCCGTGCCGTTCGGCGCGCGTGCGCATGCCGGCGGGGTTGGATCCGAAGTCCGGTTCGGTGAGGCCGAAGCAGCCGATCGCCTGACCGGAGGCGAGTCGGGGAAGCCACTGCTGCTTCTGTTCCTCGGAGCCGTAGGCGTGGATGGAGTACATCGCCAGTGATCCCTGCACGGAGACGAAGCTGCGCAGCCCGCTGTCGCCGGCCTCCAGTTCCAGGCAGGCCAGGCCGTAGGCGACGGCGGTGGTGCCGGCGCAGCCGTAACCCTGCAGATGCATGCCGAGCAGCCCCAGCGCGCCCATCTCGACGGCGAGTTCGCGCGGGGAGACACCCTCCTCGAACCAGGCGGAGACGTGCGGCCGGACGCGCTCCGTGACGAACTCGCGCACGGTGCGCTGGATGAGACGCTCCTCCTCGCTGAGGAGGCTGTCGAAGTCGATGAGGGCGGTGACATCGGTCTGGTGCATGGCGAGCGAGGCTCCTCACATGAGGGTGACAATCGGGGGGTAGACGGTGCAGCGAGGTGTTCAGGCGTCGGGGGCGCCGGCGTCCGTGCCCGGGAGAGCGGTCCGGAGGGCCTGCAGGGCGTGGTCGCGATGGTGGTCCAGCAACCGCACGGCGGTTTCCGTGTCCTGCGCGGACACGGCCGCGAGGATGTCCCGGTGCTCGTCGTTGACGCGGCAGCGGTGCTCATGGGTGGCGAAGTACAGCGAACGGTAGCGGTCGGTGGCTTCCCACAGCATGCGGATGATGTCGGCCATGCGAGGCATGCCCGCGGCGTCGAAGAGGGCGAAGTGGAACCGGCGGTTGGCACCGGTCAGATCGAGGATGTCCGTGTCGTCGTGGGCACGTTCCATGTCCGCGACGGCGTCCCGCATGCGACTGATGTCCTCCTCGTCCAGGACGGGGACGGCACGCCTGATCGCCTCGGTCTCCAGCAGCTCGCGGATGCGGTAGTTCTCCGCCAGCTCGTCGAAGCTGAGCGCGGCCACGAAATAGCCGCGGTGCGGTGCGTAGACGAGGTGGCCTTCCGCCTCAAGGGTCTTGAGAGCCTCCCGGACAGGGGGAACGCTCACCCCGAACGCCTGCGCCAGATGCTCCTGGCGCAGCTGATCCCCGGGGCGGAACTCCCCGGCCGCGATGCGGTCGCGCAGCCAGGCGAGGGTGGCCTGCTGCACGGTGACGGCCGCGTGCTTGCGGCCGGCGGGGCCCTGGGGTGCGGCAGGAACGCGGCGCTGGGTCACAGCAAGCCCTTCATCCGTCCGGGCACCCTTGAGCCGCCCGGCGACATACTTTAGATTTTATAAAATCGTAGGGGCAGTCGGTTCCACCGACAAGCCCTTCGCTCCGACCGATCAGCTGGAGGACAAGTGAGCACACCGCCGACGCCCGTCGAGACAGCCACCGGTCCCCTGGCCGGAGTCCTGGTCGCCGACTTCTCCAGGGTGCTGGCCGGACCCTTGTGCTCCATGTTCCTGGCCGATCTGGGGGCGACCGTGATCAAGGTGGAGCGCCCTGGGAGTGGCGACGACACCCGGCAGTGGGGGCCGCCCCACATAGGCTCCATGAGCACGTACTTCAGCAGCGTCAACCGCAACAAGCGCAGCATCGCACTGGATCTGGCCGACGCCGGCGACAGAGATCTCGCACGTCGACTTGCGGTGCGCGCCGATGTCCTGCTGCAGAACTTCCAACCCGGCCGCCTGGCCCGCTACGGACTCGACTACGACTCCTTGTGCAAGGCTCACCCGGGCCTGGTCTACTGCTCCATCTCGGGCTTCGGTGCCGGGGCCGGAGCGGACCTGCCCGGCTACGACTTCGTGGTGCAGGCCGTCGGCGGGCTGATGAGCATCACCGGCGAGAGCGACGGAGCCGCGACGAAGGCGGGCGTGGCCCTCGTCGACGTCCTGACGGGACTGCACGCGGCCATCGGGGTGCTCGCCGCACTCCGCAGCCGCGACCAGGACGGGAAGGGGCAGGAGGTCGAAGTCAACCTTCTGTCCAGCCTGTTGTCGTCCCTGGTCAATCAGGGGGCAGGATTCATCAACGGCGGCGGAGTGCCCGCACGTATGGGAAACCGTCACCCCAGCATCGCCCCCTACGAGACATTGGCCACACGGGACGCCCCGTTGGCTGTCGCGGTGGGCAACGACCGGCAGTTCGGGCTCCTGACAGCGGAGTTGGGGCTCCCGGAACTGGCTGCCGACGAACGCTTCGTCACCAACTCCGCCCGGGTCATGCACCGTCAGGAACTCGTCCCACTCCTGGAACAGGCGCTGGCAGGGGACTCCGCCGAGGGCTGGACCAGGCGCTTCAGCGCCGCCGGCATAGCGTGTGGTCCGGTCAACGACCTGCCGGCGGCATTCCGGTTGGCGACCGAACTGGGTCTGGAACCGGTGGTCACCCTCCCTCGTCCGGGCACCGATGCGGTGGCCACCCTCGCCAGTCCGCTCCGGCTGAGCAGGACACCGGTGTCCTACCGCATGCCGCCTCCGGACCTCGGCGCCGACTCGGAACACATCCGTGCATGGCTCGCCGCGGACGAGCCGACCGTCACCGATTGACCACTCTCGCGGGCGTGTTGGGTGAACCTCACGACCTCGCTCACGTCGACGTGGCTCACGTCACTCGGCTGCTCACGAACTATTTCCGACCTTCGGGCCACTCACCTGGAGATGGCGACGCCCCGGCCGAGTTCCGGGGCACAACGACCGGAGGGGTGGCACCATGCCGCGAGAAACGGCTCCCACGCGCAGGCACGGACGGGCGACGGGCTCCGTACACGTGCGTTCCGTGGCTCTGGCAGCTGCGAGCGTCGTGATCCTCTCCGGCTGTGGCGCAAGCGCGCCGGCCGCCCGCGGCCCCGGAGCGACCGGGGCGGCGGGGGCAGGGAGCACCGCGCGTTCCTCCGAAGTTTCGGAGGGCCAAGCGTCGACCTGCGTGGACCGGATCAGGTCGCGGATGTCACCGGCGCAGAAGGTGGGCCAGCTGTTCGTGGGAGGGGTGTCTGTCCGGGCGGGGACCGGAGAGGCCGAGGCGGACAGCCTGGCCGTACTGCGCCGCCACCACGTCGGCTCGGTGATCCTGATGGGACCGAGTGCCTCGGGCGCTTCGGCGATCGGAGCCGTGACGCACCGTGTCGGACTGCTCGGGCAAGCCGTCGGTGACAGCCGCGTCGCCCCTCTGGTCTCGGCCGACCAGGAAGGCGGGCAGGTGCAGCCACTGCGCGGGCCCGGCTTCACCGACATCCCGAGCGCTCTCGCGCAGGGCGGCCGGAGTGAGCAGCGGTTGCGTCAGCAGGCGGCCCTGTGGGCGGCCGAACTGCACGGGGCCGGCATCACCCTGGACCTGGCCCCGGTGGCGGATGTCGTCTCCACGGACATGGGCCGGGCCAACGGTCCCATCGGACGCTACGACCGTCAGTTCGGGTCCACCGCCGAGGCAGTTGGCGGCCACAACGCCGCATTCGTCAAGGGATTCCGTCAGGCGGGGGTGCTGACCACCCTCAAGCACTTCCCGGGCCTGGGCAGTGTCCGTGCCAACACCGACACCACGTTGCAGGTCACCGACACCGTGCTGAGCCGTGAGTCTCCCGACCTCGCCGTCTTTCGAGCGGGCATCGCGGCGGGCGCCCGGTTCGTCATGATCTCCCTGGCCACGTACACCCGTATCGATCCTGAGCGCCAGGCGGTCTTCTCACCCGTCGTCATGGACGACCTGCTGCGCAAGGACCTCGGATTCGACGGGGTCGTCATGTCCGACGACCTCGGGAACGCGGCCGCGGTGCAACGCATACCCCCGGGGCGGCGCGCACTGGCGTTCCTGCGCGCCGGTGGTGACCTCGTGCTGACCGTGAACGCCGACCGGATCCCTGCCATGACGACCGCGGTGCTGAACGCCATGAGCGGGCAACCGGCCCTGCGGGCACACGTCGAGGCGAGCGTGCGGCGGATCCTCTCCGCCAAGCAGGAAGCCGGACTCGTCCGCTGCGGCACCTGAACCGAGCGGCCGGGATCAGTCGTTGCGCACCGGCCGGAACGCGAAGACCGCGGCCATGTCGGCTTCCACTGCCCGGGCGGTGGTGAGCAGCTGTGGCAGCAGACGCGCGCGTGACTCCTCGGGAGTCTCCGGCCCCGCGTGCAGGGCGAGATTGACGGCGGCGACGGCCGAGCCTCGCGCGTCGCGCAGGGGGACCGCCAGCGAACGAAGGCCCAGCTCCAGCTCCTGTTCGACGAGGGCGTAACCGTCCTGCCGTGCTTGGGAGAGGGCCTGGGTGAGATCCACCGGTGAGGTACGGGTGAAGGAGGTGAGCGGCCGTGGAGGCAGTGCGGCGAGCAGACGGTCCTGCTGCGGGTGTGTCAGGTCGGCCAGCAGCACGCGCCCCATGGAGGTGGCGTAGGCGGGCAGCCGGGCACCCGGGTGGATGCTCACGCTGGTGACCTGCTGGGTGGCGGAGCGGGCCAGATAGCGCACCTCTGCCCCGTCGAGGACGGCGACGGAGGCGGACTCCCCGACGCGGGCGGCGAGTTCGGCCAGATGCGGATGTGCGATGTCGGTCAGGCTGAGACCCGACAGCCGCGCGTAGCCGAGGCCGAGGGTGCGCGGGGCGGGAAGGTGGTACCGTCCGCGCTGTTCGGCGTAGCCCAGGTGAAGCAGGGTGAGCAGGTTGCGGCGCGTGCTCTGGTAGGACAGCCCACTGGCCTGTGCCGCTTCGTTGAGGGTGAGGCCGCCGCGCGCGCCTCCGAGCGCGCTGAGCACGGCGAGTCCACGCGCCAGGGCCTGCAGGAAGGAAGGCCCCAGTTCCGTCTTGGCATCGGCATAGGGGGACGGTGAGAGGTCTCTGTCCGCAGGCCCGTCGGCACTGAGGGCGTCGCCCATGTCCCGAGCTGCTCCGGTGAGAGGTGTCAGGGCGTGTGCACGTAGCGCCTCCGCACTGAACCGGCTGGTGTGAGCGAGGACACTCACCGCATACCGGGGCCCGCCACCCGCGCCGGGCACAGGAACCGGAAGGGACAGGGCGACCAGGCCCGGAGCGGCGATCTGATCGTCCAGGGCCCAGCCCTGCTCGGCCGCGTCGGAGATCCAGGCGGCGAACCCGGCCTCGGCCGCCTCCTGCCCGAGACGCAGGAAGCGTGGCGGGAGAGCCGGATAGCCGGCGTCGAGAGGGTCGGTGGCGTGGTGCGCCCGCCAGGCCGCGTGCTGATCGTGGTTCCAGGCGCCGGCGAGTACGGCACCGGCTGCGCAGCGGTCCGCGGGCAGCAGGTCGCCGACCCGGAACCCCAGGGGGATCACCCGTTCCGGCGGGATCGCGCGGGCGACGATGCGCATGTCGCAGCCGTCCGTCGCGATCAGGGACACGGATTCGTCCAGCGTGCGTGCGAGGGCGTCCAGACGGGACTGGACCTCGTCGGGCAGACCCGCGGCACGCAGGTAGGCGTTGCCGAACTCCATCAGCCGGGGGGCGGCCATGAGATCGCGGCCCGCCACCCGCAGGCAGCCCAGGTGGGCCAAGGTCGCGGCCAGTCGGTCCACAGCGGAGCGCGCCAGGCCCGTCGACCTGGCGAGGTCCGCCAGGCGCACCGTCCCATCGGCGTCCGCGACGGCCTTCATCACGGCCAGGCCCCGCGCGAGCGGGCCCTCAGCCTCCGCGCCTGGCCCTGCCTCCGTGGCGCCACCGGTCGTAGCCCTTGCGCGTCCTGCCATCGCCGGCCCTGCTCCTGTGCTCTTCGTCGAGATCGTTGACAGGAGAACGCTACCGAGCGTTGACAGCGCAGCACAGACACCGCAGACTCTGGTTTCGCGCCGAACGAACGAAAGTTCACTAAGCGAAAAAAGTGAGGTTGCCTGGCCGTGCGGGACATCACCGGCCCGGCCCCGACCCCGAGGACAGCCATGAGTTCTTCCGCCCCGAGCCGTGCGGACCTCGCCCGCCACAGCGGCTACGAATTCCTGTCGACGACCGCGCTCATGTTCGGCGTGGTCAGCCTGGTGCGGCTGCTCGCCCTGCCGGACTCGCCCCTGGCCATCAGCGACCCCCATCTCATGCTCGGCACGGCCGGCGCCGTCGTGGCGCTGCTGCTCGCCGCGCTCATGTACGCCCCGACCGGCCGAGCCTCGGGCGGTCACTTCAACCCCGGTGTGACCGTCTTCCTGTGGGCCGACGGCCTGTTTCCCGGCCGCGCCGTCCTGCCCTACGTCGCGGCGCAGTTGGCCGGGTCGGTCGGCGGCCCCGCCCTGGCCCGCCTGGTGTGGGGCGACCCCGTCACACGCATGCACTACGCCCTGGTGGCGCCCGCCCCCGGGACCGGCACGACCGCGCTTTTCCTGATCGAGACCGCGGCACTGATCGCCGTGCTCGCAGCCGTCGCCGTGGTGATGGCCCGCCCCCGGTGGCACATCCTGATCCCCGCGGTGATCGCCGTCGGAGTGGGCCTGGTCATCGCCACGCTCGGCACGGTCACCGGCGCCAACATCAATCCGGCCCGTGCCTTCGGTCCGGCGCTGCTCTCCGGCGAGTACGCGCATTTGTGGACCTACCTGCTCTCACCCCTCGTCGCCGGTCTCCTCGCGGGCCTGGTCCACCGCGCCCTGCGGGCCGCCAAACCGGCCGCCGCCCGTCCGGCCACCACTTGACCGCCCCGTCCACCTCACCCCTGGAGCAGCTCATGCCCACCACCCGCGGTCTGATCATCAACGGCGCCGAGGTGCCCGCCTCCTCCGCCCGTACGACCCCCGACACCAACCCCTGGACGGGTGGCGTCCACACGGAGGTCGCCGCCGGCACCGTCCAGGACGTACGCCGCGCGGTGGACGCCGCCGACGCGGCCTTCGAGCGCTGGGCCGCGACCAAGCCCGCCACTCGCAGGCGGATCCTTCTCAGGGCGGCCGAGGTGATGGCCGGACGCACCGACGACATCGTGCGGATCATGGCAGCGGAAGTGGGCGCCACCGCCCCCTGGGCCGCCTTCAACGCCCGCCTCGGCGCCGACATCCTGCTGGAAGCGGCGGCGGCCGTCAGCCGACCCACCGGACAGCTGCTGGCCACCGACGCCGATGGAGTGATCTCCGCCCAAGTGCGCGTTCCCAAGGGCGTCGTCGCCGCCATCTCACCGTGGAACGCGCCGGTCATCCTCGGCGTCCGCGCGGTCGCGCTGGCGCTCGCCGTCGGCAACACCGTCGTGATGAAGCCCAGCGAGGACGCGCCCGTCGCGTGCGGTCTGCTCATCGCCGACGTCCTGCACGAGGCCGGGCTGCCTGCAGGGGTGCTCAACGTCATCACCAACGACCGTGCGGACGCCGCCGAAGTGGTCTCCGCCCTCATCGCCGACGAACGCGTAAGGATGGTCAACTTCACCGGTTCCACCGAGGTGGGACGTGCCATCGGAGTGCAGGCCGCGCAGCACCTCAAGCCCGCGATCCTCGAACTCGGCGGCAAGAACGCCCTCGTGGTCCTCGAGGACGCGGATCTCGAATACGCAGTCGACGCGGCCGTCTTCGGTTCCTTCATGAACTCCGGCCAGATCTGTATGTGCCTCGACCGCCTCATCGTCCACCGCTCCCTGGCCGCTGCGTTCACCGCGAAGCTGGCCGCCCGGGCGGCCGAGCTGAACTGCGGCGATCCGTCCGACTCCACCGTCGCCGTCGGTCCGGTCGTCAACTCCCGGGCCGCACAGCGCATCCTGGCACTGGTCGAGGACGCGGTCGCCAAGGGCGCGACCCTCGCGGCGGGTACCGGAAGGCCCGAGGGGCCGGACACCCTGATCCGCCCGGTGGTCCTCACCGGGGTCACCAAGGCCATGAAGATCTATTACGACGAGACGTTCGGTCCCGTCACCGTCGTACACGTCGTCGACAGCGCGGACGAAGCCGTGGCCCTGGCCAATGACACTCCCTACGGGCTGACTGCCGGCGTCATCACCGAGGATCTGGCCGCGGGTCTCGACGTGGCCTCACGTCTGCGCACCGGAATCGTCCACATCAACGACCAGTCCATCGCCGACGAACCCCAAGCCCCCTTCGGCGGCGTGAAGGACTCCGGCTACGGCCGCTTCGGCGGCCAGGCCGGTGTCGAGGCGTTCACCGACACCCGCTGGGTCACCGCCCAGGCCCGCGGCCACGCGCACTTCCCGATCTGAGTGACTTCCGGGGCCGCCGACGCGGCGGCCACCGGCGGACGTCGACGGCAGCAGCCGGGGCGCTGTGGTGCGCCCCGGCTGCTGCGAACGGACCGGCGATCGGATCAAGCGGTCTACGGGAAATTGATGGTGGCGTCGGTGGAGATGGACACTACGACAGAACCCGCGGTGTCGGCGGTGAAGGTGTCGACCGCCGCGATCCGAGAGCCCCAGCGCTTGACGAGTTCGGCCTGTGTGGCCTTGGCGACGCGGTCGATCCAGACCTTCTGGGCGGCCCAGGCGTTCGCCGATTCGACCTCCGAGGCGGCCTCGGTGAAGGAGATCGCTCCCATGTTCTTCTTCGTGGTGTTCCAGAAGTCGACGAAGAAGGCCCGCGACTGCGCGACATCGGCTCGCGTGCCGGTGCGGTAGACATGGCCGCCGACGTACGTGTCGAAGTCGAGTTCGAGAATGGCGTCGTGGGCCAGGAGAATACCGGGCAGGTAGTCCGCGTTTCCCCAGCCGCGATAAGGGGCCCAGCCCGGCATGACGACGTCGGTCATGACGGCGAGCCGCTGGCGGGGGAAGTAGGTGAGGATGTTCCCGGCCTCATGGTTCGCGCCCGGGTAGATCACCTGGATCTCCTCGCCTCCGATGTGCAGGGTGTTGTGCTTCCCGTGCAGGATCCGCTGGGGCATCGGGCGCGCGGGGTCCTTGTGCAGGGCGAGAATGGTGGCGCAGTCGACGTGGGCGATACGGACGGCATCCGGGAAATCGGTCACCGCGCCCACGTGATCCAGATGGGAATGGCTGTAGATGAAGTGAGTCACCGGCTTGTCGGTGACGGAGGCGATCGCCTCCTTGAGCTTTCCACGGGAAGCGGGCGGTGCGTCGACGAGCACGACACCTTCGCGGGTCACGACGAAGACGGACTGCACAAAGCCGGTGATGACGACGTAGCCGTTCTTTCCGGCGCGCTGCAGCCGGTAGCCCTTTCCGTTGTCGGGCAGCGGCTTGGCGTCCGCAGGCAGCGGCAGGAAACCCGGGGCGTCGGCGGCGGATCCGGCATTCGCTCCTGCGGTGTTCTGCGGCTGGTTCGCCGCGCCGACCGTATCGGCCATGGCACCGCCCGAACTGAAAGCGAGAGCCCCGGCACCGACGACCGCGGCTGCGCTGCCACCGCGGATTATGGAACGACGATTGATCATGGCTGTCCTCTTTTTCCGATGAGGGGGTCATTGGGCCGGCCGAGATCAACGCTACGAGTTACTTGAAGTTTCATCAAGTTAATCGGGTAAGTAACTTTACTGTCACCAGGTCACTTCCAAGTCACTTGGAGTCAATTGAGTGACCGTCATGGATCATCGACGGGAATGGGTTGTTGGAATGAGCAGTGCATCTGGGCGTGAGAACGAGCCCTACGGCATCGGTACCCCGACGCGAGAGGCGGTCGAGCGGTTGGCCGGCCGGTGGACCGTGCTCATCACGCACGTACTCGAAAGCGGCCCCACCAGGTTCAACGACTTGAAGAACCGGCTCGGGGTGAGTGGGCAGGTGCTGGCCAGAGCACTCCGCGACCTCGAGCGGGACGGGCTCGTCGCCCGCCGGGTCTACCCCGAGGTGCCGGTCCGCGTGGAGTACGAACTCACGGCACTGGGCGGGACCATGTGCCCGGTCGTGCAGGAGATACGGCGGTGGGCGGAACGGATGGCTCCGGCGATCGTCGAGGCGCGGGCAGGGTACGACAGGAGTCGGCCGGGTTGACCGAGACTGCCTGACCGGTCGTCACGGCCGCGCGGGGAGCTGTTGTTCGGTCCAGATGACCTTTCCTTCGGACGTGTACCGAGTGCCCCACCGGTCGGCGAACTGGGCCACCAGGAAGAGTCCGCGGCCACCCTCGTCCATGGTGGCGGCCCTGCGCAGGTGCGGGGACACGCTGCTGCCGTCGGACACTTCGCAGATGAGGCTGCGGTCGCGGATCAGGCGCACACAGATGGGGCCGGTCGCGTACCGGATGGCGTTGGTGACCAGCTCGCTGAGAATCAGTTCCAGAGTGAACGCCTCCTCGTCCATGCCCCAGTCGTGCAGCAGCCTGCCGGCACACGCCCGTACACCGGCGACGGCCGAGGGGTCGGACGGCACGTCCCAGGACGCGGTGCGGTCGCCGTCGAGCAGCCGGGTACGAGCGACCAGCAGAGCCACATCGTCGCGCGGTGCCGCCGGCGCCGGCAGCAAGGCCTCCATCACGGCACGGCACATCCCCTCCGGAGTCTGTCCGGAGTGCGCGACGGCGCGGCGCAACCTCTCGATCCCCTCGTCGATGTCACGCTCTCGGTCCTCTATCAGGCCGTCGGTGTACAGCACGATGCTGCTGTTCTCGGGCAGCCGTATCTCGGCCTTCTCATAAGGCAGTCCGCCCAGCCCCAGCGGAGGACCGGCCGGTACGCCGGCCGGCTCCGCATGCCCGTCCGGGTACACGACGAGAGGGTCCAGGTGGCCGGCTCTGGCCATGGTGCACAGCCCGGAGACCGGGTCGTAGATCGCGTACGCACAGGTGGCACCCGTGATGGTCGGGGTCTCGCTGCTGCCGTCCACGTCCTGGTCGATGCGGCTGACCAGCTCGTCCAGGCACCACAGCAGCTCGTCGGGCGGCAGGTCCAGCGTGGAGAAGTTGTGGACCGCGGTGCGCAGTTGCCCCATGGTGGCGGCAGCGTGCAGACCATGGCCCACCACGTCGCCCACCACGATGGCCACGCGGGCTCCCGGCAGCGGTATGACGTCGAACCAGTCACCGCCGACACCACCGAGCCCCGCCTCCGCCGGCAGATAGCGGTGGGCCACGTCGACCGCGCTCTGGTCGGGGAGCGCGTGGGGCAGCAGACTGCGCTGCAGCGCGACCGCCATCGTGTGCTCCCGGGTGAAACGACGGGCGTTGTCGATACTCACCGCGGCGCGGGCCACGACCTCCTCCGCCACCGCGAGATCTTCCTGAGTGAAGGGCGTGGGCTCCTTCGAGCGCCAGAAGGTCGCCACGCCGAGACTCACCCCGCGCGCCCGCAGCGGCGCAGCGATCATGGAATGGATGCCGTACGCGACCAGTCTCCGCGCTCGGTCGGGGGCTTGCGTCTGCCAGCCGGAGAAGGCCGCCATCTCGGCCTCCAGCACCAGCTGTCCGGAACCGAAGCCGGATCCCTGCGGTGTGGTGGGGTCAAAACGGATCAGCTCACCGGCCGGATACAGCGGTGTGCCCTCCCGGATGCCGTGCAGGGCGACACGACGCAGTTCCGCCACGCTCTGCAGGTTCGCTTCGTCACCACGCAGTACGGCGTCGGCCAGGTCGACGGTGACGTAGTCGGCGAACCTGGGCACGGCGAACTCGGCCAGTTCCTCAGCCGTGCGGGTCACATCAAGCGTGGTGCCGATGCGTATTCCGGCGTCGTACAGCAGCTTGAGCCGTTCCTGTACGACCTCCACGCGACCCATCAGCGCGCTGAGTTCCGTCGTGTCACGCAGCGTGGCGACCGAGCCGCCCGGTCCCGGCTGCTGCGCCATGGGGCGTTGGCTGATGGCCAGCAGCCGGTCGCCGACCTTGATCACCTGGTCCGTGGTCGCCCTCCCGGACAGGAGAAGCTCCTTCGCCCTCGGCTCGAGCTCAAGACTTACGACAGGCCGGCCCTCTGCTGCGGTGCCGAGCTGGAGCAGGCGGCGTGCCTCGTCATTGACCAGGAGCAGACGGCTCTGGGCGTCGATGATGAGAACGCCCTCCTTCACCGTGTGCAGAACGGCGTCGTGGTGCTCGTACATACGCGTCATCTGCGCCGGTCCGAGACCGTGTGTCTGACGGCGCAGGCGCCGGCTGATCAGTGCGGTTCCCCCGGTGGCGGCCGAGAGCACCAGCCCGGTCGCCACCAGGACGAGCGGTACCTGCCGATCGGCTGCCACACTCACCCGATCCACCCTGATGCCCGCCGAGACAAGCCCGATGACCTTTCCGCCGGGGTCGGTGACGGGGACGACGGTCCGTACCGAGCGACCCAGCGTCCCCGCCGTCGTCTCGGTGACGATTCCGCCGCGCTGGGCCGCCGCGATGTCACCGATGTAGTGCCGGCCGATCTGTGTGGGGTTCGGATGGGTGTAGCGGATGCCGTCGGGGCTCATCACCACGACGAAGTCCACACCGGAGCGTCTGCGGGTCTCCTCGGCCTGCCCCTGCAGCGCGGCGCGGGGGTTCGGTCCGGCCAGCCCCTGCCGCACCGCGGGCGACGAGGCGACGGCCGACGCCACGGCCAGCGAGCGGTTGCGGGCCTCGCGCTCGGCGTCGGCCCGGGACTGCAGCAGCAGGGCAGCGACCGCCGCCGCCACAAGGACCAGGATGACGAAAACCTGCAGGATGAAGACCTGGCCCGCGACCGTGCGCAGCCCGTGCCAGGACCGCAGACCCCTGGGCAGCCGATCCATAACCCCATATAACCTCGGCCCGATCGCACCATCACCCCGAAGGCGTACTTCACCTCGGTCCACTGACGCCGCGCGCCTGCACGCACACGCGCAGCGAACGGTGGTGATCGGAAGGCACCTGCGTCGTGATCACGCCCGCCACCGCATGGTCCTCCGCTGCTTCCGGCTCTTCCTGCTCAGGGGGTCCGGGCCGGACACCGCCTAGACAGCCATGGCTTCCTGGAGCCAGCGGGAGACGCGGTAGGGCAGCCACCAGGCCAGTTCGTCCGCGCGCAGGACGAGGTGCTCGGTGGTGAGTTCCTCCAGGATGTCGGCGGGGATGTCCGCGGCCTGGGCGCCCCGGTCGAGTCGCGCGATGGCCTCCGGGTAGCGGGCGTCGTCGGCGGTGAAGCGGCGCAGATCGCCCCAGCGTCGGTCGCGGATCTGCAGGAAGCCCGGCCCGCGACGCCAGACCAGTTTGCAGAGGTAGTGACGGGTTCGCCAGGCGTGCAGGGCGGTGTCCGCGTCGGCGAGGCCGGCCAGCGTGCGCGGCGGGTGCAGGTGGGACAGCACCTTCCACAGATGGTCGGCCTGGTCCGGGGGCAGGCGCAGATCCCAGTCGACCTGGACGGCGCGTGCCGTCAGGTCGCGGATCAGACAGAGCCGGTCGATCGCCGCCCGGGCGGCGGCCTGTCCGGGCGTGGCGAGGTCCACGGGGGTGTCCAGTTCGGCGCGTCGCGCGCCCATGGCCCACAGCCGCTCGGCGTCGCCGGGATCCGCGCTGAGCGGGACGCGGCCCAGGGACATGCCCGGCAGCGTGCGGGCCTGTGTGTCGTGATCGCGCCAGGCCTGGACGGCCGGGCTGGGTGCGCTGGGTGGCATGGTCGGTCCTTGTCGGTGGCCGGAGTCGGGGCGGCGGTTCGGGCGGGGTCAGGGCAGTGCGGGAGCCGGCTCGGCCCGGCCCGCCGGCACGGGCTCCCCGGCCGGTTCGGCCGTGGGGCGGGCGTGTATGTGGCTCATGTAGTCGAGGCGCAGGAGGTCCTGGTTGACGGAGGCGGGCGCGATGTGGACGTAGTGGCCCGCGTCGGTGAAGGTCACTCCCGCCGCCGTCCATCGGTCCAGCAGGGCCTGCACGTCCTCGGGGGTGCGGTCGGCGAAGTCGGGGACGGCGGCGGCCTTGCGGTGCAGGGCGGCAGGCGAGTGCGGCTGGTCCAGAAGACGGAAGACGGCGACGGCGAACGGGTCGGTCAGGCGCATGGTCTGCCAGTCGAAGGAGTGCCGCCGGCTGACCAGGACGATCTCGTCCCCCAGGTCGGTGTGGGTGAGCCTGGCGTCGGTGTGGTGCTTCTTCCAGGCGGCGATGCCGTCGTTCAGCCGGGTCACCGTCTCCTTGCCGATGCCGCGCTCGGGCGCCTGGAAGACGTAGGCGAGGTCGTGCAGTTCCCGCTCGGGCAGGTCGTAGGTGAACAGGTAGTGCTCCTCCGGCCGGAGTCCGGTGAAGCCCAGTTCCGGCTGCTTGAAGTAGGGACTGAAGCGCTCGATGGCGATCCGGGCGGACAGGTCGACCGGCGGGTTGAGGTGCTCCAGCGCCGGCAGCTGACCGATCACGGGGTCGTAGTCCTCAGCGGTCTCACCGGGGAAGCCGTGCAGGTAGTTCCAGGACACGGAGAGTCCCGTCTCGGCCGCGTCCCGGAGCATGCGCACGTTCTGGCAGCCGCTGACTCCCTTGTCCATGAGGTCGAGCACCCGGCTGTTGAGGCTCTCGATGCCCGGCTGCACGTAGATGAGTCCGGCGTCGGCGAGGACCTGCAGCTGCGGGCGGCGCATGTTCGCCTTGATCTCGATGTGCATGCGCAGGTCATAGCCGCTGTCGATGATCCGGGGCAGCACGGTGGACAGGTACCGCATGTCGAGGATGTTGTCGACGACGTACATGTCGAGGACCTTGTGGCGCTCCGCCAGGTCCATGATCTCCTGGTAGAAGGTGTCGGGACTCTTGCTGCGGAACTGCATGAACGATCCGTTCAGACCGCAGAACGTGCAGTGGTGCTTCTCGCCCCACCAGCAGCCGCGGGCCCCCTCGACCACCAGTTTCGGCTCCACCCAGTTGCGCGCCACGGACCCGGCGAGGCGTTCGAAGTAGCCACTGTAGTCCGGGGGCAGGATCGCCGCCGGGGGCAGTGGGCCGGTGGGCATCGGGTTGGCGGTGGAAGAGGTGCCGTCGGCGCGGTGGCACAGCCCCGGGATGCCGGTGAACGCGGTGCCCTCCGAACCGTCCCGCAGCGCCGAGAGCAGGCGCGGGAAGGCGTCCTCCCCCTCACCGCGCACCACGAAGTCGACGAACGGGAAGTTGCGGTGGAGGGCCGCCCCCTGTTCGGCGTCGCAGTTGGCACCTCCCATGACCGTCACGATGTGCGGGGCGAGTCGCTTGATGTGCCGGGCCGCGGCCAGGGCGGCGGTGTTCTGCTGGAAGGTGGACGTCAGCCCCACGACGTCGGGCGCGAGGTCGGCCACCCGCTGTGCGATCTCTTCCACGAACTCCGGCACGACCTCGTGCAGTCGGCGTGTCAGGCGCATACGTGCGGAGCGGAGCTTGCCGGTCATCACCTCGGTGAACTCGGCGTCCTTCCAGGCCGGATCGTCGTACAGGGCACTGGAGAAGACCCAGTCGCCGCAGCCGAGGAAGTAGGACGACAGGGCGTAGTACTCGTAGTCCTCCGCCGAGAACTCGGTGCGCCGGGTGATCCAGTCGGTGAACTCCAGGTTGGCGTGCAGCACCTCGCACGTCGCGCCCGGGACGCGCTCGTCGACGCTGCGTTTGAGGATGCCCAGGGCCAGGGAGGGCAGGTCGATGGGCGACCAGGGCATATTGAGCAGGAGAACGCGCACGGTCGGCTCCTTGAGGGACGGCGTGAGGTGACGGGCGGGAGGAACGGGGGCCCGGCCGGCCCGCGTGCTCAGCGGACCGGCCGGGCTGTTGTTCACTCCTCGTCGTCGCCGCCCTCGTCGGCGTTGCGGAACGGGATGGTGATGGTGATGCCGATGCCCGGCTTGCGGTTCTCCTCGTCGCCCGCGAGCGGGTCGTTGTGGATGATGTCCTTCTGCACGGTGTTCCTCCTTCTGTGAGTGGGGTGGTGCTGTGCACACCCGGTCCCGCTGTTGCCTCAGCGGGACCGGGGTCCTCCCGCAGGTGCCGGGGGACGATCGGGGGCGCGGGGCGCCGGGTCGGGCAGTCGGGCACGCAGGAAGCCGAGGGACCTGCGCAGGACGGCGACATGCGTCGCGCCGTCGTAGCCGTCGTGACCGGTGTCGAGCCACATGGCCTCGTGCGGTACGTCCGCGGCGGCCAGCGCGGCGAGGTAGGAACGGATCTGTCCGGGTGGGCATTTGGCGTCGTGGGTCGCGCCGACGACCAGCAGCGGTGCGGCGACCGACGCCGCGTAGGTGAGGGGCGAGCTGCTGGCGTAACGTTCCGGCACCTCGTCCGGAGTGCCGCCGAACAGCCGGATGTCAAGGCCGCGCAGTGCCGGGGTGGTGGCGCGGTGGGCGGCGACCCAGTCGGCGACCGGTTTGACGGCGATGCCGGCCTGCCAGAGCCCGGGGCGGGAGCCGAGAGCGAGCAGTACCAGATAGGCGCCCCAGGACACCCCCCACAGGGCGGCCGCGTCAGCGGCGATCAGATCCCGGGAGACGAGGTCGGCACGGACCGCGGCCAGGTCCGCCACCTGGGTGTGGCCGACCCCGGCGGGGAACGCGCGCCGCCAGTGCGGCCCGTAGCCAGTGGAACCGCGGTAGTTGACGCGGACGACCGCGTAGCCGGAGGCCACCAGCGAGTGCACGGTGGCGTCGTAGGCGTCGCGGTCGTGGTCGGCCGGTCCGCCGTGGATCAGGAAGACGGCGGGCGGCGGCGCGCTGCCCGCCGGCTCCGGAAGGCTGAGCAGGGTGTGCACACGTCCCGCATCCGAGGGCGTCCACAGGTCGGTGTGCCGGCCGGGTACGACGGTCGAGGGCCCTCGCGGCGGCAGGGTGGTGCCGTCCCCGTCCACGGCGTGCGGGACGGGCGGGTGCGCGGTGTCGGTCCACAGACAGTCGACCGCTCCGCCGCTTCGGGGCGCGGCGTCCAGCAGGCTGCCGGGCGGCGTGGGCACGATCTTCCGCCGCCGGGTGTCGAGGTTCACCCGGTGCAGCAGGGAGCGCCCGTGACGGTCCTGACGCACCAGCACCTCCCGGGTGCCCGGGTACCAGCGGGCGTTGATCTCCGTGTCGAAGGTGCACCAGTGGTGGGTGTTCAGCCCCTCCTGCGGAGTCCAGGTGGCCGGGACGTAGCAGTCCCCGAGGTCCTGCACCAGCAGCAGCTCGCGGTGCCCGGCCCGGGGCGAGAACCCCTGGCACCACAGCCCGGTGCCGGGCCGGCCGGGGCCGGGCAGGGTGGCGACGGCGCGGCCGTCCCGCGTGACGACCGTGACCGCGGCCGTGTCGTCGGCCGACGACGCCAGGGCGATCAGAGTGCCGTCCGGAGCGATCCCGCCCAGTCGGCACGGCCCGGAGGTGCGCAGCACCTCGCGCGGGGCCCGGCCGCGACGGCCCATCAGCACCACGGTCTGCCGCCCTTGGGCGACAGCCGCGGAGACCGCCCCGTCCGCGGTCACGGCCAGTCCGCGCGGCTGCCCGGCAGGCGCACCGGGCAGACCAGGCAGTCGAGGACCGCCGTCGAAGTGCTGAAACCACCAGCGGCCGCTCTCCGCCGCGTCCTCCTCGAACCACCACACGTAGCCGCCGGCGTCGATCGCCCGATGAACCGTGCCGCCGGAGCTGTCGGTGACCTGCCGGGCACGGCGGGCCTCGGCGTCCCAGGCGAAGATCTCACAACGGCCGCCGGAGTCCGCGGTGAACACCATGCGGCGCGGATCCGCCGGGCACACGTCGGGGAGCGCGGCGACGAACACCTGGTAGGGACTGGTCATGGCCGGCCCCCTGGGGGCGACCCGGCCGGGCTGCTGTGTTCGTGGCCGTCCGCAGCTACGGCCGGCCGCAGCGCGGTGCGGGCCGTGCGCTGCGTGTGCAGGGCCAGCAGGGTCAGGACAGCGCCGCAGGCCAGGGCAGGAGCCCGGGGGCCGCCCCAGGTCACCAGGGCGGCCGCGGCGGCGGGTGCCCCCGCGGCCGTCACGGCGGTGGCGGACCCGAGTACTGCCCCGGTCCGGGACTGCAGTTCCTCAGGTACCGCGAGGACGGCCGCCCCGCCCAGGACGACGGTGACCACCGGCAGCACCAGGCACAACGCGGAGAAGCACAGCCCCCACAGCCACGGACCGCCGGCCACCGACAGCGCGGCACACGGCAGGAGGAGCAGCCAGGTGACCGCCGTCAGCGACCGAGAGGCGCCGAGCCGTCCGACCACCCGCGCCGCCACCAGCGAACCGATCAGGCCCGCCGCCCCGGAAGCCGCGAGCACCCCTCCGGTGGCGGCGCCGCCCGAGCCTGCGCCCAGAACGAACACCGCGGTGTAGAAGAGCAGGGCCAGCATTCCGCTTGCCACGGACGACCACAGCAACACCAGCCGTAGCACGGGGGAGTGGACGACCGTGGCGAGGCCGGCCCACAGGCCACGGGCGCCCGAGGACGCCTGCCGCAGGGTACGAGCCCGTCCGGCGGGGACGTCGGACGGAGAGGAGACGGGAACGACGGGCGAGTCCAGAGGCGTACGGATGGCCCGCACGCCGACGGCCGCCACCGCGTAGGAGACCGCGTCGACGGCGAACGGCAGGAATCGGCTCAACCCGAACAGCATGCCGCCCAGCGCCGGTCCCACCACCAACGCCGTCTGATCGCCCGCCTGGACGCCGGCGACGGCGCGCGGCACGTCGTCGGCGGCCGCCAGCCGGTACAGCGCACCGCGCGCCGCCGCCTCGTACGCCGTCGCGCACAGGCGCTCGGTGAAGGCCAGGCCCAGCAGGACCCACAGGGGCGGCTGCCGGAGGCAGGACACGGCCAGCCCGGCCATCGCCAGGGCTGCCAGCGCCGCCGCGCCGGTCATGAGGCGCCGGCGGTGCCCGCGGTCGGCCGGTACGGCGACGAGTGGTCCCAGAAGCACACCGGCGAGGGCCGCGGTGCTGGCGAACACGCCCGCGGTTCCCGGGCCGTGGCCCAGGTCCAGGAGCAGGAGCGGGAAGACCAGCCCCGAGGCCTGGCTGCCGAGTCCGTCGACGGCGTTGACGCACCACAGGACGGCGACGTCACGCCGGCTGCCCGCCCGGGACCCGACAGCCTGTGGCACGCGAGCGGCGACGGGCTCGGACGACTCGCCGTCCGCGCGCTGCGCCGATCGAGACGCGTCGACGTCCCCCACCCCCCTGGATGTGCTGACGGTCCCTCTGTGGGAGGTCACCGGTGTGTGCGTACGGCAGCGAGTGACGAACCGAAGATTCGGTCGCCATGTGTGGAAAATGTGTACGAGGTGCGAAAGCGAGCCGGAGCCTAATCACCCCGGCAGTACCGGAACAAGAGGCCTGGAGTTCCTCAACGCCCGCTCGGCGCCCGCGATTTGGCTGACAGTCGACTGGCCGGACGCGGGAGCCGAGGCGACTGTCCGACATCTCGGCCGACCCGCGCCTGGGCCCCGAGAGGCCGTCCCGCTGCTTCGCGATCGTGTACCTGGGAGGTGGCAGCGGCTCCACCCGCGGCCCCTCGGTCACGGACCGCACCGGCGAAGGCCGTACGCCGCCACCGGGCCGGACGGACAGCCACGGCTCTCCTGGGTTCCGGTGTCCTCACGAGCGTTGCGCCGCGAAAGGGAGGCGTTCCCTGCCCGGGGCACATGCCCCGGTGTCCGCCTCCGTCGCACGACCGATCCGTGTACGCCCTCGTTCGGTGACGGCCCGCGCGGGCGCGTCACATTGGCTGACAACGCCCCCCATCAGAATCCAAACAGCAATCAAGCATTCCGCCAGGGTTACGGCCTTCCGGCGCCCCGACGAGGTTGCGCGGGCCCGGTCGGGGGGCCAAGGGTCCTCACTCACCTTTTCGACAGGGGGTGAGTCAGGAGCCCCGCCCGGGCTCACAGCTTGCCGAAGACCACGCCACGCCAGGTCCAGCCCGACTGGACCACCGCGTCCCGGAGGGGGTTGCGCAGCCCCGAGCCGTCGAAGCGGAACGTCTCCGTCGCTTCGAGGCGGCCGCTGTCCCCACGTCCGATGGTCCACTCGCGGGTGATGCTCCTCTCCGGTCCGCGCGAGTACGAGGACGAAATCCTCAGCCTCGGCGGATTCCCGACCCGGGTGACCTCCCACTGCTCCTCGAGGGCGCGCACCTCGTGGTCCTTCCGGACCAGCCGCATCCGGATCCGGACGGTGTGAGTGAGCCGGGACTCGACGAAGATGGTCTGCCAGGAGGGCTCGGCGATCCGCCACTCCGCCACCAGGTCGGCCTGATCCCCGGCGCCGTGGCGGACGACGTACGGAACGTCCGGCCCGTTGAGGCCGAGCAGGGCGGACCGCACCTCCTCGGCCGAGGCTGGAGCAACCCCCTCCGAGGGGTGCCGGGTTCCGGTCAGTCTGTCGAAGAGTCCCATCAAGTCAACCTACGAGAGATCGACCGGCCGGTCCAAACGCCGGTCTGGACCGGGTGCACACCGGGACCGGCTCCCTCCCCGGCTCTTACAGCGACGCGAGGTTGTCGGCCAGGTCGGCGAGGCCGAGAGAGCCCTGGGTCAGGGCGTTCATGTGCCAGGTCCGCAGGTCGAAGCCGGTACCGAGGCGGCGACGGGAGGCATCGCGACCCTGAAGCCAGGCGCGCTCTCCCAGCTTGTAGCCGATGGCCTGGCCGGGCCAGCCGAGGTAACGGTCGATCTCGCTGGTACGGCGGACGGTGTCACTGCCGTGGTGGGCGGCCATGAACGCGGTGGCGAGGTCCGGGGTCCAGCGCTCGCCGGGACGGAATCCGGAGTCGACGGGGATGGTGAACTCCAGGTGCATGCCGATGTCGATGATCACGCGGATGATCCGGAGCATCTGCTTGTCCAGATAGCCGAGGCGGCGCGCGGGGTCGGTGAGGAAGCCCAGCTCGTCCATCAGGCGCTCGGCGTACAGGGCCCAGCCTTCCTTGTTGGCGCTGACCGCACCGAGGGTGATCTGGTAGCTGCTGAGGCGGTCCGCGGCAGTGGTCCATCGGGCGGTCTGCAGGTGGTGCCCGGGTACGCCCTCGTGATACCAGGTGCTGACGATCTCCCAGGTGGGGAAGGTCTGTTGGCCCAAGGTGGGCAGGTAGGTGCGTCCGGGCCGGCTGAAGTCGAGGCTGGGTCCGTTGTAGTAGGGAGCACCCGAGCTGCCCGGGGGCGCGATCCTCGTCTCGACCCGGCGGATCGGGCCGGAGATGTCGAAGTGGATGCCGTCGAGGGCGTCGATCGCCTCGTCCATGATGTCCTGGAGCCAGGCGCGGATGTTCTCCTCGCCCACGACGGTGTGGCCGTGCCGGTTCAGATGGTCCATGGTCTCCCGGACGGTGGCGCCCGGGAGGATCCGGCCGGCCTCGGCCTGCATCTCGGCGACCGTACGGTGGAATTCCTCCCAGGCCCAGGCGTAGGCCTCGGCCGGGTCCAGGCCGGTGCCGTTGGCCCAGCGGGCCGAGCGCAGGTAGCGCTCGCGGCCGACGGCGTCCGGGGTGCCGTCCGCGGCGGGCAGATAGGTGTCGCGCAACCAGTCGCGGAAGGCGGCCACCGCGGTCGTCGCCCGGTCGGCGGCGGCTTCCAGCTCGGGCCCGAGCCGATCCGGGCCGGCAGCCACGAACTCGGCGAACCAGCTCGCGCCGTCGGACTCCTGGCCGGTCCAGGCGGCCAGCTGCCCGATGACGGCCCGGGCCTGGCGGGGCGCGCACAGCAGCTTGCTTGCGATGCCCTCGGTCAGCGTCGCCCGGTAGCCGTCCAGCGCGCCGGGCAGGTTGCGCAGCCGCCCGGCGACGGCCGCCCAGTTCTCCTCGGTGTCGGTGGGCATCAGGGTGAAGATGCTCCGCACCTTGTGCAGGGGCGAGCCGACGTTGCGCAGCTCGCGAAAGTGGTCCCCCGCCTCGTGAAGGGTGAGTTGGGAGGTCAGCCGTTCCCGCAGCAGCCGGGCGCAGTTCCGCTCGGCGTCCTCCAGCACCAGGCCATGCTTCTCCACGTCCCGCTCGGTGGCGTCGAGAGCGGAGAGTGTCCGCCGGGCCAGCTCGGCGAGCGCCTCGAAGCCCTCCGGCGAGAGATCCGGCTGCCGGTCGTCCTCGGGGTGCAGACCGAGTCGGGTCGAGGTCATGGGGTCGAGGGCGGTGACCTGCGCGACGTGGTCGTCGGCGATCCGGCGCGGGGTGCTCGGCTTCTCGGACATGTTCGCCATGCTGACGTACCGTCGCCGACCGTGTCAGCAGCCCGCGGTCGCCTTTCGGCCGCGTGGGATCGGGTGCCCGCACGATGTCACCGTCGCCGGACGACCAGGGCACGGACGGCAAGCGGCCGAGATCATGTGCGGGACGGCTCTCAGGCGGTGTGGGTCTCCGCCGTGGACGACCTGCCGTGGGACCTGGGTGGCACGCACAGCCAGGCGAGGACCGCCGCGGTCAGATAGGCCAGTGCGCCGATGGTCATGCTGGTGCGAAGTCCGGCATTGTAGTCCGTCGCGGTGGCGAGCAGGGTGCCGCCCAGGGCGACCCCGGTCGCGCTGCCGATCTGGCGGGTGGTGTTGAACACCGCCGAAGCGGTTCCCGAGTAGGCCGAAGGCGCGGAGCCCATGACGGTCGTGGTGGTGCCGGTCAGGGCGAAGGAGGTGCCGAACCCCGCGGCCATCATCGGGAGCACGAGCAGGGGATAGGCGGGGGCGGATCCGGCCGCGGCCCAGCCCGCAAGTCCCAGGGCGGCGAGGAGCATGCCGCTGACCACCAGCGGGCGGTCACCCGTCGTGCGGGCCAGCCGACCGGACAGGACGGAGGCGAACATGGTCATCGCCACCGCGGGGAGCACGCAGCGCCGCCCCTGTGGCCAGTGCGCCGAAGCCGCGTTGGTGCTGGAAGTCCAGGCTGGCGGTGAACACCATGCCGTAGAAGCCGAAGTTGAACAGCAGCCCGATCACCGCCGCGCCGCTGAGTGCGGGCGAGCGCAGCAGGTCCGGCGGGACCGCGGGGGAGCGCGTGAGCCGTTCGCGGACCAGGAACGCCAGGACGGCCAGCGCGGAGAGAATGAGCCCTGCGATCACCGCCCTGTCGGACCAGCCCCGGCGTCCGGCTTCGTTGAGCGCGGCCGTCAGCAGGGCCACGGCGCACACGACGGCGAGCTGCGCCGGCCAGTCCAGGGCTCGGGTGGCAGGCCGGGGCGAGGAAGCCACGTGGCGCAGCGTCAGCAGCAGGCAGGCGGCTCCGATGGGCACATTGATGAGGAAGATCCATCGCCAGCCCACCGTGGAGACCAGCAGCCCGCCCAGCAGCGGCCCGGCCGAGGCCGCGATCCCCGCCATGGAACCCCACAGGCCGAAGGCCCGCGAGCGCGGCCGGTTCCGGATAGGCCTGTTGGAGCAGTGCCAGGGAACCGGGCACGATCAACGCCGCGCCCAGACCCTCCACCAGCCGGGCGGCGGTCAGGAAGGGGGCGCCGGGCGCGAACGCGCACGCCACGGAGGACACGGTGAACACGGCCACACCGGCGCAGAAGATCCGGCGGTTCCCCGCCCGGTCGCCCAACGCCCCCGCGGTGAGCAGGAACCCGGCGAAGACCAGGGTGTACCCGTCGGTGATCCATTGGATCGCGGTCAGTGAGGCCGACAGATCCCGGCCGATCACCGGCACCGCGACGTTGATGACCGTCACATCCAGGATCACCATGAAGTATCCGGCGCACACCGCGAGCAGCGGTACCAACGACCCGACGCCGGCCCGCCGACCAGCCCCGGAACGAGCCCCCGGCTCACCACCGGCCGATTCCGACACTCCGACGCCCCCGCTCCGTCCCGTCCGTGACAATCGACAGCGAACGTCAGATTACGGGCCGTACAGGTATCGCGGTCGGCATTGGCCTGGGGCCCGTCGAGTCGGCCCTCTCTTCAAGCCCCCCTCATCGCGTTGGTACCGGTGGGCCATCGGGTGGACGCCTCGGTGATTGCTCCACCGACCCATGAACCCCTCATGGGCGGCACGTGCGTGCCAGACGTCGAACCGCTGCTCTGCCCTGCGTAAGCTGCCCGCACCGATCATTCATGACGAAAGGATCATCCAGTGACTTCTCGTCTCAACCCGTACATCAGTTTCCCAGGCACCGCAGGACAGGCCATGGAGTTCTACAAGAGCGTCCTCGGTGGCGAACTGGCGGTGCACACCTACGGTGAGTTCGGCGGCGGCACCGGTCAGGACGACGCGATCATGCACGCCATGCTCCAGACGAGCGGCGGCCTCACACTGATGGGTGCCGACAATCCGCCGGGCGCGGAGCACAAGCCGGGGAACAACTTCGCGGTGAGCCTGAGCGGTGACGACGCGGACGAACTCCGCGGCTACTGGGACAAGCTCACTGACGGCGCCACCGTCATCGTTCCCCTGGAGAAGCAGTCCTGGGGTGACGTGTTCGGCATGTGCACCGACCGATTCGGCATCACGTGGATGGTCAACATCGGCTGACCGCAAGGGTCGAGTCCCGCCGCCGGACGTCACGGTCTCCGTCATCCGGCACGGCCAGGTGTGGATCGCCCTGGGGCTGTGGCTCTCGTTGCCCAGGACATGGGGCGGCCGCACCCGCGGCCGTCCCGGGCCGGCCGAGACCATTCGAAGACGTCGTCCGGTGTCCCCCCGACAGGCACCCCTCCTACAGGCTGTCTTCGCCCCCGGACCGGCCCTCGATCTTCCTGAGCAGGCCCAGCAGCGCCTCTCGCTCCCTCTCCGCCAGCCCCTGGAAACACTCCGCGAGCACGGAGTCGGCCACCTCGTGCCCCGCTCTCAGTACCCGCACCCCGTCGGGAGTGAGGTGGTGCTCGATACGCCGGCCGTGGCCCGGGCGCCGGTCCACCAGCCCCTGCGTCACCAGGCGCCCGGCGAGCGTGCCGAACGCCTGCTCGCTCTGGAAGGTCGCCGCCGCCAGCTCCCTCGCGCTCGCGCCCGGCGCACGGCTGATCGCCCGGAGCGCGTCCCACTGGGCGAGCGTGCTGCCGACGGACGCGAGGCGACTGTCGAGTGCCCGGTGCTGCCGGTACTGGGCGGCCTTCACGGCCCTTCCGAGGATCTGCAGTTCAACGGCCATGCGGCCAGACTAGCACCATAACTAAGCTTGCTTATATAAATATGCTTAGTTAGGTTGGCGGCATGACTCAGGAACTGACGCTCACCGAATCCGGCCCGGCTGCCGGTCGCCCCGTTCTCGTCCTGCACGGCGGAGGCGGTCCCCTCACCGTCGCCCCGATCGCCGACCATTTCGCCGCGACGGCCCCCACCCTGCTGCCCACCCACCCGGGCTGGAACGGCACCCCGCGCCCCGACGACTTCACCCGCGTGGCCGACATCGCCGCCGTCTACCTCCGCCTCCTGCGCGACCGACGGCTGTCCGATGTACTGGTCGTGGGCTCCTCGCTGGGCGGCTGGATCGCCGCGGACATGGCCACGGCCGACACGGAGGGCCTGATCAGCGGGCTCGTCCTGATGAACGCGGTCGGCATCGAGGTCGACGGCGAACCGGTCCGCGACTTCTTCGCCCTCGACGCACGGGGCGTGGCCGAGTACGCGTACCACGACTCCGAGCGCTTCTACGTCGACCCGGCGACCGTCCCGGCCGAGCGGCGCGCCACCGTCCAGGCCAACATGGCAGCCCTGCGCCTCTTCTCCGGCGGTCCCGCCATGGCCGACCCCACCCTGCGGTCCCGCCTCGCGGACGTCGCCGTCCAGACCCTCGTCCTGTGGGGCGAGAGCGACCGCATCGCGACCCCGACGTATGGCAAGGAGTACGCCGCGTCCATGGGGAACGCCCGCTTCGAAATGGTGCCGGAGGCAGGCCACTTGCCCCACCTCGAACAGCCGGAACGAACCTTCGCCCTGCTCGACGCCCTTGCCGCGGAGACCGGGCGGCGCTAGGCGGCGTGTTCCGATCATCGGTCGCTCGACCGCAACGCGTCGAAGACTGTCGGTGGATTCCGCATCGACCGCGTGGCGCCTGCGGTGGTCCGGCGTGCCGGACTTCGGCGGCCGACCGCACCGGGGCCGGGCTGTCCATGGCGGGCAGGCCGGCGAAAGACTGACAGGCGCGTCCCGGCCCCGGCACCCACACCGCATTGCCAGGATTCTTACCGACCACCGACCTCAGCCGGTCGGCGGCATCCATGACACCCACCACGCATTAGCGTCGACTATGAGCGCCGGACATCGTCATCGGATGCCCTTGGGCCCCAGCGAGGGCGAGAGTCCGACCGTACGTACGAGAAAGGCCGGGCCGCCACCGCTCGCGCGGTGCCGGGTGAACGAGAGGAAACACCCATGACCGACTACCCGGCGATGATCGCTCCGGTCGATCACGTGGAGCCGGTACCACGCAGAATCCGCGCGGTACTGGGCTCAGAGACCGTCATCGACACCTCCCGCGCGCGGTACGTGTGGGAGTGGAGCTACTACCCGCAGTACTACATCCCCCTCGACGACATCCATCCCGACCTGCTCGTGAGCGAGGGCCGCACCCAGCACAGCGGCCGGGGCACCGTCGAGATGCACGCTCTTCGGCTCGGTGACATCCACCGTCCCCGCGCGGCCAAGGTGCTGCGTGACTCCTCCATCGACGGGCTGACGGGGACCGTCCGCTTCGAGTGGGACTCGCTGGACGCGTGGTACGAGGAGGACGAACAGGTCTTCGTCCATCCCCGCAACCCGTACGTGCGCGTCGACGCACTGCGTTCGACGCGGCCCATCCGCGTCGAGCTCGACGGAGTCGTCCTCGCCGAGGCCCCCTCATCGGTGATGGTCTTCGAGACGGGCCTCCCGACGCGGTACTACCTGGAGCGCGGGCAGATCGACTTCCGGCAGCTGGTCGAGTCCGACACTGTGACTGCCTGTCCGTACAAAGGCGTCACCAGCGGCTACTGGTCCGTCCGCACGGGCGACCAGGTCCGTCCCGACTTGGCCTGGTCCTATGACTTCCCCACGCGGCAGCTGCTGCCGATCGCCGGGCTGGTCGCCTTCTACAACGAAAAGGTCGACACCTTCCTTGATTCGAGGCGTCTGGAGCGTCCCACGACTCACTTCTTCCGTTCGTCGACGGACTGAACGCGGGCCGACGCCGACTGCCGTCGGCGCGCCTCTACTTCAGTTTCACCGCGTCACCGGCTGACAGGACCCGCGCGGTCGTCGTCGTGCCGGGGAAGTACCAGCGCCAGCTGCCGGCCGAGGTGACAGTGACCTTGGTGCTGAGCTTCCCGGAGGTGCCCGTCCGCACCGTCGTCACCGTGCGGTAATGGGCTGCACCGGCCGCTTTGAACTGGAGCTTCACGTTCTGCCCGGTGAAACCGTAGTACTTCAGGTCCTCCCAGTGCGCCCGGGTCAGCTTGCCGGAGACGGTCAGCTCGGAACCCTTGGCAACGGGCTCGGGTGAGGCGTCCGTGGTGAGCTTGGAGGCGCGCTTCATCCTGAACTCAGCGATCTGGTCCGCGATCCAGTAGTCACCGTCGTTCGCTTTGACGGTGGCATTGACCTGCCACACGCCCGCGGTGTGGTTGACGTCCTCGGGCAGGCTGCCCGGAAGCCACTGCGGGGCGACCGTCATCGTGGCGGTGCAGACCGAGGTGGTGGAGCTCTTCTTCACGCACTTGGTGCCGGTCCAGTCGCTGAACCCCCAGCCATTGGTCTTGTTGAAGACGCTGACGTGCAACAGGCCCTTCACACCCGAGTTGTCCCGGATGGTGATGGCGATCGGGTAGGTGACGCGCTGGGTCGTGCCGATGACGACGCTCTTCCCGCCGTTGACGGCGGCGGCCGTGACCCGGATGTCTCCCTTCCCCTCCGCGTGGGCGCCGGTAGCCGTCAGCAGCGTCAGAGCCGCGGCCCCGCCGGCCAGAGCCCATGCGGCTCTGACCGTTCTGGCTGTTCTGTTGTGCATGATCCCTCCCCTGAATGTGAGAGGAGATCGTACACAGCGAGTTGACCCGAATCGCGCAGGCGTTCCCCCGAGGTGGGCAGGTCATGCCGTGGCGACTGGGCGAGCCGTAGGCCGTGACGTGGGTTGAGCGGACCATGCGAGGCCGTGTGGGCGGCTGCTGAAGCTGGGTGCTGGTCCTCATCGCCGTTGTGCGGGTGTCCGCTCAGCGGACGGGCGTGACCGGATTCTGTCTTGACGGAGTGTCAGCATCTGACTGAGCATCATGCGCACACAGCACCCGCACAGCTCTGGCACCACTGATCCAGACACCGATCGACTCCCCACATCGACGAGAAAGTGCGGCTCCCCACATGACGCATCCAAGGTCCAGCCTGCCCAGGGCCATCTCCAGACATATGGCCGTGGCCCTGGTGACCGCAGCGGGTCTGCTCGTAGCCTCGCCCGCATCCTCCGCGACGCCCGACCCGACCGAGCCCGCTGCCGTAGACACCGAGAGCCTGGCGGCACCCGACATCCCGATCAACAACGTCAAGGCACACCTCGCGCAGTTGCAGTCGATCGCCACCGCCAACGGCGGCAACCGGGCTCACGGCCGTACTGGCTACAGGGCCTCGATCGACTACGTGAAGGGCAAACTCGACGCAGCCGGATTCACCACCACCCTCCAGCAGTTCACCAGCTCCGGCAGCACCGGGTACAACCTCGTCGCCGACTGGCCCGGCGGGGATCCGAACCAGGTACTCATGGCCGGCGCACACCTCGACTCGGTCTCCTCCGGCGCCGGGATCAACGACAACGGATCCGGCTCCGCGGCCGTGCTCGAGACAGCGCTCGCCGTCTCCCGCGCGCAGCTCCAGCCCACGAAGCACCTGCGGTTCGCCTGGTGGGGCGCCGAGGAACTGGGACTGGTCGGCAGTAAGTACTACGTGAACAACCTGCCGGCCGCCGACCGCGCCCGAGTCTCCGGCTACATCAACCTCGACATGGTCGGCTCCCCGAACCCGGGTTACTTCGTGTACGACGACGATCCGGCGATCGAGAAGGTCTTCAAGGACTGGTACGCGGGCATCGGCGTACCCACCGAGATAGAGACGGAGGGCGACGGCCGCTCCGATCACGCGTCCTTCAAGAACGTCGGCATACCGGTCGGCGGCCTGTTCACCGGCGCCAGTCGTACGAAGACGGCGGCTCAGGCCGCAAAATGGGGCGGCACCTCCGGCCAGGCGTTCGACCGGTGCTACCACTCCTCATGCGACACCAGCACCAACATCAACGACGTCGCGCTGGACCACAACAGCGATGCTCTGGCACACGCGATCTGGACGTTGGGAACGGCGGAGCCGTCGCCGCCCGGTGACGCCTATGAGAACACCACAGACGTGGCTGTTCCGGACAACGGGGCCGCGGTGACCTCGGCCCTCGCCGTCTCGGGCCGCACGGGAAACGCGCCGGCGTCACTCCGGGTCGGGGTGGACATCAAGCACACCTGGCGCGGTGACCTCGTCGTCGACCTGCTGGCGCCGGACGGTACGGCCTACCGGCTGAAGAACTCCAGCAGTTCGGACTCCGCGGACAACGTCATCACCACCTACACGGTCGACGCATCCAGCGAAACAGCGAACGGAACCTGGCGATTGCGAGTGCAGGACGTCGCCTCGCAGGACACCGGCTACATCGACAGCTGGAACCTGACCTTCTGACCGATCAGCTGAAGCCGCTCGGCGAGCTCGTCCCGACCCCTGCCGGTCGGGGCGAGCTTCCTCTTTCACGGCCGGCCTCCGACCCCTTCTGCCCCATTTGGGCGGCGGTGCCTTCGGCGTTCAATGACGACGGGATGGACGACGGGATGTCGGACGCGATGCCGACGCGACACACATCGAGCGCGTAGACCAGCCCGCGCGGCAGTGACGAGTCGGTCGCACACTCGAGTCGGCCAAGGACGACGTGCGGGTGGGCCATCCGCGTGTCGATCACGATGCGCCACAAGTACGGCCGATCCCGCATCGCCTCACTCCTGAAGCGGTGGCTGTTCGCCCGGCCGACGCCGGCTGACCGCGGGCACGGCCTGCCCACCACCGGGCCCTCGTCCCGCCCCGGCGCGTCCAGGGTCTTCGACGACGGCGTGGCCACGTCCGCGGCAGCCGTGCACGGTGCGAAATCCGGCCGGTCTGCACCCGCAGGGTGTCAAGCCACGACATCCCGTGTCGTGACCCACCGCTGCCGCTCGGGCGCAATGGAGTCATCGACGCAGGCAGAACCCGGGCAGCCCGCCCGTCGCCTCGTCGGTCGGTCTCCGAGCGGCCTGCCGTGAGACGCGCCCCAAGGAGGCAGCGCTCGCGCCATCGTCCGCCTGGCGGCCCACAACACAAATTCTGTCACTGCACAACTACCCAACGTAACGACCGAGCGGTTGCTCGGGCATCGGGCGCGCCCTTCTTCGGGCGCGCCCGGCGGATGCCTGCGCTCCGTCTCGTCCGGCGAAAGGAATTCCCTGTCATGGCCACCAACAACAAGAAGTCCGCGTCGGCACGGAAGAACGCGGGTCCCACCGAGGACAAGCTGATTGCGTCCCTCCGCCAGTACGTCCGCGCCCGCGGGCCGGAACTGCTGAAGGATCCGAACGTCACCTCGGTCGGCATCGGCCGCAAGGTCACCGATGGCGAGCACGGCAAGCAGGTCGTGCTGCAGTTCACGGTGCAGAGCAAGTCTGCGCCGGAGCAACTGGAGACTCTGGGCACGACCATGATCCCCCCGACCGTCACGGTGGACGGGGCGGAGATACCCACCGATGTCATCGAACGCAGCTACGACGCGCACTTCCGCACGGTGGCCGAGGGGGAGTCCCCGGCGCGCAAGGTCCGCCAGGACCCGATCGCGCCCGGCGTGAGCGTCGGAGCGGTCACGGTGACGGCGGGCACGATCGGCTGCATCGTCTTCGACAAGGCCGACGGCTCCCCCTACGTGCTGAGCAACTGGCATGTTCTGCACGGCCCGGACGGGAGGCTGGGGGCAGAGGTCGTCCAGCCTGGTCCGCACGACGACAACCGCATCGCCCGCAACCGCCTGGGGGTACTCAAGCGTTCCCACCTCGGGGTGGCCGGCGACTGTGCGGTCGCCACCATCGAGGACCGTACGTTCGTGCAGGAGATCTTCGAGCTTGGAGCGGCACCCAGCGAGCTGGGGGAGCCGGAGCTCGACGACAAGGTCGTCAAGAGCGGACGGACCACCGGGGTCACCCACGGCATCGTCCGCCGTATCGACACCATGGCCAAGATCAACTACGGCGGTGACGTCGGTGTCAAGACCATCGGCTGCTTCGAGATCGGCCCTGACCCCGACGCTCCGGCAGAGGACAACGAGATCAGCATGGGCGGCGACTCCGGCGCGCTGTGGTTGTTCAAGCAGGCGGGTGGCCGTCCGAGCACGGTCATGGCGGGGCTGCATTTCGGCGGCGAGGCGCAGGGCGAAACCGACGAGCATGCGCTGGCCTGCCTGCCTGCCCCGGTGTTCAAAAAGCTCGAGATCACTCTGACTCCGCCGCGCCCCGAAGTCACCGAGACCGTGGAGGGGTACGACCCCGAATTCCTCGGCGAGCGCATCGAGGCGCCACAGCTCGGTGCCGGCCTCGCCCGGGACGCGGTCCTTCTGGACGGCTCCGAGGTCATCCCTTACACCCACTTCTCGCTCACGCTCAGCAAGACGCGGCGGTTCCCGATCTGGGTGGCCTGGAACGTCGACGGCGGCTCCCTGAAGCGGCTCAGCCGCACCAACATCCCCTTCGTCAAGGATCGCCGCCTGCCCGCCAGAGCCCAGGTGGGCAACGAACTGTATGAGAAGAACCGGCTGGATCGCGGTCACATAGCCCGCCGTGCGGACCTGCTGTGGGGGAGTCTTGCGGAGGCGAAGAAGGCCAACACGGACTCCTTCTTCTACACCAACATCACCCCGCAGATGGACGACTTCAACCAGAGTGCCAAGAACGGTGTGTGGGGCGAGCTCGAGGACGCCGTCTTCGCCGACGTCGACGTCGACGACCTCAAGGTCAGCGTGTTCGGCGGGCCCGTCTTCCAGGACGACGACCGCGTCTTCCGCAATGTCAGGATCCCCCGCGAGTTCTGGAAGGTCATCACCTTCACCGAGGGTGGCGAGCTGAAGAGCAAGGCGTTCCTGCTCACCCAGAACCTCAACCAGCTCGAGGCCCTCGAACTCGACGAGTTCCACGTCTTCCAGGTCACCCTGGGCGAGCTCGAGGACCGCACCCACCTGCGCTTCCCTGCGGCTCTCCACAAGGGCGACACTCTGAACGTCTCCGAATCGGCAGCCGAACGAGCCCCCCTCGACAGCCTCGCCGACATCCAGTGGCACTAGCCGTGCCGGCGGCCACGGTGCGCCTCGTACCACGGGCCGGCACGTCGACGGATGTGCCTCCCGGGCCGCCCGGACGCCCGGGTAGCGGATGATCCAGCCGAATCGGTCAGGGCAGCGGGTTCCTGCACGGCCGAGATCGAGGCGGTGCCGGACTGAGCGTGCATGCATGAGCCGGGCGCACGAATCGTGCGCCCGGCCGGTCGCGGGGCTGACGGGTATGTCGGTGGCTGACCATCATCCGCTCCTGGGCCGACGCTTGCGTCACCCGTCCGGCCGCCATCGCTCCGCCAGGTCTGGCGGCAGTGCGCACCAGCCACGGACCAAGAGCGACCACCCGCTCGTCCGCCGCCACCGCTGCCCCGAGGAAGCCCTGCTGGCCTCTGTTCGAATTGACGCCGGGCTACCGGGGCCTCGTACTGAGCATGAGGGACTCATGGTCAAGAGTTTCCCCTCGTGAACTCCTCCATCCGTAATCTCTCCCCCTCAGGGAGCCGCCATGACGGTGCAGCAGCAAGCGATGATCCCGACTGTTCTGGTCTATGAGGACGACCCCGGCTTTCCTCCCCGGGTGAACATGCCCGTACCGCATCCCGTTCCACAGCTCGACACACAGCCGTTCCCGACCGCTATCGCGGAAACCGCACCGCAGCCGGACAGTGCCGGTCCCGGCACCGAGGCATTCCGCTACTGGGTGGCGGCCGATGCACTCAGCCGGGCCAGCCAGACCTGGGGTCCGCTGGTTCCGACGGGAACGCAATGGCACCCCAGGGTCGGACGCGCGCTGACCGCGCACCTCAACGCAGGAAACGACCTCAACGCCTTCTACGACCGCAGAGGCCTGTGGTTCTTCCGCAGCACGGTGACAGGCGTCACCGTCGCCACCTGCGAGAGCAACGAGATCGTCGAGCACGAGACGGGGCACGCGATCCTTGACGCACTGCGCCCTCAGCTGTTCAACGCGGCCAGCGCCGAGGCTGCCGCCCTGCACGAGGCATTCGGTGACATCAGTGCGCTGCTGGGCTCACTCCAGCTGGAATCGCTGCGGACCCTGGTACTGGCCGAGACACAGGGCAACCTCGAGCTGTCTTCGCGGGTGTCGAGGATGGCCGAGCAGCTGGGCTGGGCGATCCGTCAGGGCCACCCGAACGCCGTCGAACCGGACTGCCTGCGCAACCTGTCGAACAGCCTCTTCTACAGCGACCCTGTGCACCTGCCCCCGAACGGACCCGCGACCATGCTCTCCAGCGAGCCGCACTCGTTCTCCCGGGTGTTCAGCGGCGCGTTCCTGAAGGTCGTCGCCGGCATCTTCCGCCAGCAGGATCTGCAGGATCACGCCGGTCTTGCCAGGGCGGGGGAGATCGCGGGACAGCTCCTGGTGGATGCGGTGGTGGCCGCGCCCGTGGTGTCCGCCTACTACGCGCAGGTCGCGGGCCACATGATCGCCGCGGACCAGCGCCGCAACGGTGGCAAGTACAGTCAGTCCCTGCGCTCGGCCTTCATCCGCCACGGCATCCTCTCCCTGGAGGCCGCCGCGTCCGTCACCGAGCCAGAGGTGGCACGCCGAGGCGCCGGAATCGCTGAGGCGACGCCGGGCGGTGGTGACGACGATGGGCTCACGGCGGTCACGATCCACGGGTCGACGTACGGTGTCACCCAGTCCCTCACTCTCTCCGCCCCCGCGGAGGAACGACGGTTCGGCATCGCGGGCTCCGACCCCGCCGGCGGCTCGGTGCGGCCCGCCGACCCCGAACGGGTCGCGACGTCGTACCTCGAGGATCTCCTCCGTCGCGGTCGTGTCCAGGTACCCGAGGAGCACCGCACCGGCGCGGCGTTCGTCGACGACGACCCCTCCCGGCTCAAGACCCACGAGATCACCCGGAGCGAGACGGGTGAGGGTCTGGCCCTGATCCGGCGGTGCTTCGACTGACAGGTGAGCTGAGTCAGTGGAGAAAGCGCAGACGGCGGACGGTGAGCCGTCCGTCGTCCCCGCGCTTGACGACGTGCGTGGTACGGGGTGTCGGCTCCTCGCCTTCGAACACCGCCTCTCCGCGCGCCAGCAGGTCGCTGATGAACTTCTCGGTCGCTCGGCGCTCGGCGTCGTCTCCCTGTCCGCCTGCGCCGGTGGCCTGCTGGTGTTCATCACCATGTGAACTCATATGACGCCCTCGATTCGGATGACGTTCGGATGCCTGCCCGGGGGCTGACGGCGCGGCATTGGAAGCGGCATCGGCCGGCTGCCTACGGGGCTTCGTGAGGGGCGTCCGCGAGCGCATCGGGTACCGAGGCCGGTCGGCCGTCCCGAACCGGGACGGCTGTCGTGTCATCCACCCGCCCACGCACCTGAACCCCGAAACCGGCACGCTCGAGCGCTTCGGCCCCCCGCGTCGTCACCATGACGAGCGCGAGCCGCTCGGAGACGATCTGCACCACGACGGCCTCGGTCTCGTCCACGGCCGTGGCCAGCTCGGCCGGGCCCAGGTCCTCCGGCAGCTCGATCCGCGACCGGTGCACGGGACGGCTTTCCATCGCGGCGAAAACGAACACCGGGTCGGCCGCGGTACGCATCCCCGCCTCCCGTGCGAACGCCCGCTCCTGGGCGTCCTCGCCCACGAAGACACACTCGTCGGCCGCCGCCCCGGTGCTCGCGACTGCCTCGTCGAAGACCCTGCGACTGTCCTTCACACCCCAGTGAACGAGTGCCTCTTCCGCGAAACGGCCGGGGAAGGCTTCGTGCAGTGCGGCCTCCGCTCGTGGGGCGGCACGGTCGCCCGGCCCGGGGTTGGAGATGATGCCCTCGCGGACCCCCCGGAGAGCGTCGAGCACTGCCATGACACGCGGTCGGGGCAGAAGTGTCAGGGAGCCATCGGGTTCCATCTGGGCATCCGCGAGGGTTGCCCCGATGTCGAAGAAGATCACAGACATGGGAAGTGTCTGCCCGCGGTGAACAGGTTCGAGTCGGGACCGCGCGGGTGAAGGGGCCACGATGCGAACTGCCGATCGGGGACACGCCTCAGGAGCTTTTCGGCTGCTGGTCGGCGAGGTCCTCGGTGACGACGGCAGCACCGGCACCCAGTTCGTCGTGGCCGCGGGCAACAGGGGGCGACCACCATCGGCTCACCTGGTGCGGCCGACGACGCCCTCACGGTGGGGGCCGTCGGCCGGGACGACTCGCTCGCCCCGTTCTCCAGCCGCGGGCCACGCCTCGGGGACGACGCGGCGAAGCCCGATGTGACCGCACCCGGTGTCGGGATCGTGGGGCACGCGCCGCCGGGACCACCATGGGCGATCCGGTGGACGAGCACTACGTCGCGGCCTCCGGCACCTCCACGGCCACGCCGCACGTGGCGGGCGCCGTCGCGCCGCTCGCCCGGCGCCACCCCGACGGGACCGGCGCCCGGGTGAAGGACGCGCTGATCAGCACCGCGCGCACCGTCCCCGGCCGGCAGGTCACGGAACAGGGCGGCGGCCGGATCGACACGCGGGCCGCGGCCCTGGGGTCCGTCACGGCCACCGGCGGCCTGGCCCTCGGCCCGTTCTCGACCGGCGACGGTGCCCCTGCCCCGTCCCGGCTGCGGTACACGAACACCTCCCCACGCCTGGGTGCCCCTGCGCGTCACGGCTCGCGCCGCCGGGAACACAGTCCGCCGGACGGAGCAGCGCGCCTACGCGCTGTAGCGGTGGACACCTCCCAGGGGAATCCCACGGGAATCCCAGGGGGCGCACGGCCTGTCGTGCGCCCCCTGGCCTGTGCCTCTTGCGCCACGTCCCCCATGTAGTACGGTATTCAACCGTCGAAGCCGAGGATCCGGGGAGGACGTCCGTGGTGCTGGAGGTCGCCGGCGTCTCGCCCGAAGAGGAGACCGTCTACCGGCTGCTCGTCACGTCCGGCCGGGCCACCCCGGCGGACCTGGCCCAGCGTGCCGGTCTGCCCGGCGCGGAGGCCGCCCGGATTCTCGACGCGCTGGCCGCGAAGGGCCTGGCAAGTCATACGGACGGGCCACCCCGGGTGTTCCGGGCCGCGCCCCCGGACGTGGCACTGCTGCCCCGGCTCAAGCGCGGGGCCGACGCACTGGAGCTGGCCCGGGTCGAGGCCGCCCGTCTGGTCGAGTCCTACCGGGACACGATGCGCAGGCACGACGCGGGCCAGCTCCTCGAGGTCATCACCGGGGCGGAGGCTCTGCGTCAGCACCTGAGACAGATCCAGTCCGGCGTGCAGGACGAGATGCTCTGGTTCTGCAAGGCCCAGTACGTGGCCATGCCGTCGGGCAGCAACGCCGAGGAGTTCGAGGCGCTGGCCCGGGGCGTGCGCTACCGGGTGCTGTACGAGAAGGCGTTCTTCGACGACGAAGGAGCCGTGGACAACGTGGTGGCGGGCGTGCAGGCCGGGGAGGTCGCCAGGGCCGTGCCGCACCTGCCGCTGCGCCTGGCGATCGCCGACCGCTCCGTCGCCGTCTTCCCCCTCGTGGCCGGGGGACCGCAGGGCAGCCCGGAAGAGCCCACCACCGCGCTGGTCAGGGACAGCAATCTGCTCGCGGCCCTGATCGCACTGTTCGAGTGCTACTGGGAGGACGCCGTCCCCCTGAACGTCGACGGCACCGGCGCCATCTCGGGGACGGACGGAGCCGGGCCGTCCGATGCGCTCTCCCTCACCGACCGCAAGCTGCTGTCCCTGCTGGTGGCCGGAGTGGCCGACAAGGCGATTGCCTCGCAGATGGGGCTGAGCCGGCGGACCGTCCAGCGCCGCATTCAGGGCATGATGGAGCACGCCGGCGCGGCGACCCGCATGCAACTCGCCTGGCAGGCCGCGCGCCGCGGTTGGCTCTGAGCACGCGGTACGGCGCAAGGCTGCCGCTGTCGGCTCGGTCCGCTGCCGTGCCCGTCCTCTCCTGGCTGTCGCCTGTCGCCCGTGCCCCGTGGCCGTCGCCGACGAGGCGGGCCGCGGCCGGTACCCGTGGTCCTGGCCCTGCGCCGGTCGGCAGTAGGGCCCGGCGCGGCTGCGAGCGGCCAACTCCACGCGCGCTTCGGGTCGGTCACACCGGCGGGCCGAGTTCCCGTCGTGCCCCAGTCCGGTAGTAGCGCTGAACCGCGGTAGCGCTGAACCGCACCACCGCGGTAGCGCAGTTGCGCCATGGCGCAGGTGCGCCAGCCCACCCCATTGCAGGCGGCGGAGGGTGCCTCCATGATCCAAGCCACCTCCTGTTCTTCCCTCCCCCCTAGGGGTTCTCCTTGCTCAAAAAGCCCGTTTCCAGACCGGGATTGTCGGCCCTCTGCATGGCCGCCGCCCTCTGCCTGGGGGCCGTACCGGCCACCGCCGCTGCGCCCGCAGACCCCGTCATGTCCGTGCCTGCCGGAGCCGCACAGCGGTCACCCGGCGGCGACATTCACACCGTCACGCTGATCACCGGTGACAAGGTCACCATCGGAACCACCGCCGACGGCACCGTCGTCCGGTCCTTCGAGGCCGCGAACGGCGCCACCGCGGGATTCCACCGCGCCGTCATCGACGGTGCGACGTACGTGTATCCCGACGCCGCCCTGCCCTACGTCGGCGCCGGCAGGCTGGACAAGCAGTTGTTCAACGTGACCGCGCTGATCGCCGACGGCTACGACGACACGCACGCCTCCCGGCTGCCGCTCATCGTCAGCTACACCGACGCTGCCGCCAAGTCCCGGACGCGGCCCAAGGTCACCGGCTCGAACGTCGTCCGCAGGCTGGACAGCATTCAGGGTGCCGCCCTCGCGCAGAACCGCAAGCAGGCCCGGACGTTCTGGTCCGCGCTCACCGGCGATTCCGGCCCGGCGGCCCGCTCGGCGAAGCCGGCCTTCGCGGGCGGCATCGCGAAGATCTGGCTCGATGCCAAGGTGAAGGCCGACCTGGCCGACTCCACCGCCCAGATCGGCGCGCAGCAGGTCTGGGCCGAGGGGAACACCGGCAAGGGCGTGAAGGTCGCGGTGCTCGACAGTGGCGTGGACGCCGAACACCCGGACCTGGCCGGGCAGATCGACACCAGCGCCGGCTTCGTCCCCCACGAGGAGGACGTCGCCGACTACAACGGCCACGGCACCCATGTGGCCTCCACGATCGCGGGCACCGGCAGCGCCTCCGACGGCAAGGAGCGAGGCGTCGCCTCCGGTGCCCGGCTGGCCATCGGCAAGGTGCTGGACGCCGAAGGCAGCGGCCAGGAGTCCTGGATCATCGCGGGCATGGAGTGGGCCGCCCGGGACCAGCACGCCAGGATCATCAGCATGAGCCTGGGCGGGAGCGGCGACGCCAACGATCCGATGAGCCTGACCGTGGACCGGCTCAGCCACGACACCGGTGCACTGTTCGTCGTCGCGGCGGGCAACGGAGGCCCGCACGCCATCAGCAGCCCGGGTGCCGCGGACGCCGCGCTGACCGTCGGTGCCGTGGACGCCAAGGACCGGCTGGCCGACTTCTCCAGCCAGGGTCCGCGCGACGGCGACGCCGGGCTGAAGCCCGAACTCACCGCACCCGGCGTCGACATCGTGGCGGCACGCTCGCACTACAAGCGGGGCTCCGGTTACTACACCACGATGAGCGGCACCTCGATGGCCACGCCGCACGTCGCCGGAGCCGCCGCGCTGCTGGCCGGCGAGCACCCCGACTGGACCGGCTCGCAGCTGAAGGAGGCACTGGTCAGCAGCGTCAAGGCGACGCCTTCGTACACGCCGTACCAGGCGGGCGCCGGCCGGCTCGACGCGTTGGCGGCGACGCACGCTTCCGTCTTCGCCACCGCCAGTGCCTACTCCGGCTTCCACACCTGGCCGCCGAAGCAGGGGGAGACAGACGTCCAGAAGGTGACGTACACGAACGTCGGTGACACCCCGGTCAGCCTCGGTCTGGCGGTCGACGGCCCCGTCCCCGCCGGGTTGTTCACCCTCTCCGACGACCGGATCACCGTTCCCGCGCACGGCACGTCCTCGGTCGACCTGACCGCGCAGCTGGACCGCCTGCCGGGCGACCAGTCCGTCAGCGCCATGGTCACCGGTACCGACAGCTCCGGTACGGTCCGCGCACGAACCCTGATCGGCGGTGCAAGGGAGGGGCAGCGGCAGAACCTGACCGTCGTCGCGAAGGACCGGTCCGGCCGGCCACTGACCGGCCGGGTCGTCCTCACCGCCGAGCACCTCTTCACAGTTCTCGACCTCGACGAGTCCGGAACCGGAACGGCGCGGCTGCCGGTCGGCACCTACAGCGGATGGCTCATAGCCGACGTGCAGGGCGCGGACGGGCCGCACTCACGGGGCATGGCACTGCTCGCCTTCAACGACGTGCAGCTGGACCAGGACCGCACCGTCACCCTGGACGGCCGCAGGACCCACCGGATCCTGGCACGCGTTCCGAAGCAGACCACAGCGGTCGCACCGCGCCTGGACGTCCACCGGTCGTTCACCGACAGCCTGGTCGAGTCGTCCATGCTGCCCAACGAGTCCTACGACAGCATCTGGGCGCTGCCGACGGGCAAGAAGGTCACCTCCGGCGAGTTCGAGTTCGGTGCCCGTTTCCGTCTGGAGCAGCCGGCGCTCACCGTGGGCACGAGGTCGAAGAACTATGCCGACCCGCTGGTCAAGCGCGCGGCCAAGCCGTTGCCGGCCGGCACCCGTACGCTGACGGCGGTCGACGCCGGCGAGGGCACGGCGCAGGAGCTGGCCCACCTGGACGTTCGCGGCAAGGCTGTGCTGGTCCGGGGTGGCGACCCGGCCGGGATCACGGCACAGGCGGAGGCCGCCGCGAGCGCGGGCGCCCAGCTGCTCCTGGTCGTCAACAAGGGCATCGGCCGGCTGCAGCCCTGGGACGAGACTCCATGGAGCCCCGAGAGCCCGGCACCGCTCACCGTGGCGACCCTCGACGCCGACCAGGGCGCCGACCTGATCGGCTCCCTCAGGCACGGAGCCGTCAAGCTGAAGGTCACCTCCCACCCCACCACCGACTACCTCTACGACGTGGTGCACCACTGGTCCGGTGCCGTCCCGGCGGACCCGACCTGGCGAGAGGAGCCGAAGGACCTGGGCAAGGTGGACGTCTCGTTCCGCAACTACCGGCAAGGCAAGGCGATGGAGTTCCGCCCGGACGTCTGGCGGGGCTGGGCCGTCGGCAACCAGCTCACCGCTCCCGCCCAGGGAGAACGGACCGACTGGGTCACCTCCGGCGCCACCTGGCTGGACGACGCCTTCATCCAGGGCGAGACCGGACAGCACGCCATCGACGTCCTCCACTACCCGGCGCGGAAGACCGGCAAGGCCAGCTGGTTCGGGCCGATCCAACGGCCCCGGATGGGCCCGATGGGCTACCAGCCCGTGCGCTACCTCGACACCATGTACATCACCGCTCCCGGCTGGGGTGACTCCGGAGCCGGACACGTGGGCGAAGCCGGCGCCAACTTCGACGTCAAGGACTGGATGGCGCTCTACCAGGGCGACCAGCAGCTCGACTGGGGCAACGCCGAGTGGCTGCAGGTCCCCGCCCTCGCCCCGGGACGGCTGCCCTATCGCCTGGTGCTGGACAACGACCGGGGGACCTGGGCCGACCCGTACTCGACGCACACCCTGACCGAGTGGAACTTCACCTCCGCGGCCACCGGGGCCGAGTCGGCCGAATCCCTGCCGCTGATCCAGCTCGACTACGGCGTGGACACCGACACCGCCGGCCGGGCCGACCGGCGTGCCCGGCTGACGGTGACGGCCTCGCACCTGCCCGGCACCACCGCCGCCATCGGAAAGCCCTCGCTGGAGGTCTCCTACGACGACGGCAAGAGCTGGCAGCCGAGCGACCTGACCCGCTCAGGTGACGGATGGCGGACCAGCCTGAGTGCGCCGAAGTCGGCGGACTTCGCGACCCTCAGGGTCATCGCCCGGGACAACGCCGGCAACACGGTGTCCCAGACGATCACCCGGGCCTTCGGACTGCGCTGATTTCACCCCTGGTGATCAATCGTGCGGGGCTCCGCCGGGAGCCCCGCACTGCCACACGCCTCGGCCGGGCACGTTCACCGGCCCAGCAGCAGCCCCGTCCCCGAGACATCGGCGCGGATGCCGTCCTTGGCCACCGTCACGCGCCGCAACTGCAGTGCGCCGGCAGGTGGTTTCGGGAGCTGGAAGGCGAAGGAGAAGCGGTCGGCGATCTGCGGGCGGGTGAGTCTGGTCAGCGCGGTGAGCAATGACAGGTCGAGGCCGAGCCGTTCGAGGAGCCTCGGGTGGGCGAGCGCCACGTCCACGAGGTTCACGCGGGTCAGGCCGTGCAGGAAGCGCGGCGCGCCGGTGAGCCGATGGAGTTTGTCCTCGTCGTGCAGCGCGGCGCGCACCGCACTGTCGGGAACGCCCAGGCGGTGCACGATCGCCGGGACGGCCAGCATGGCCTTGATCTTCTCCGCCTCCCGGGTGAGCCGCCGCGCCGAGGCGTGGGTGAGGTGGAGGCCCTCGGTGGGCCCGGCGCCGGGCCGGTACGTCGCGACGTCGCCGATGTCGAGCCGTATGCCGTCCACGGAGGTGGCGATGCCGCGCTCCCCGTCGCGCCGGATCCCCACGTCGGCCTGTACTCGCAGGTCGTGGCCCGCCAGGTGCAGGGCGCCGTGCGCACGGACGCGGCCGGGGCCATGGGCGGTGAAGGCCACCTGCGAGGCGCCGAGTTCGCGGTTCATGTCGGCGAAGGACAGCAGGACCCGGCCCCGCATCTGCTGAACGAGTGCCCCGCGCACCGCGGTGGGTCCGTCGCCGTCGATGCGTATGTCGTCAGCGGTGGCGGTGACCTGGGTGAGGGTGACCCGGTGGGCCGGGATGTCCGGAACGGTGACCCGGACCGAGTCCAGCCGCCGTTCGGCCAGCTGCGTGAGGAAGGGAAAGCCGCCGATCCGTACCTCGGGGGCGGCGGCGAGATGCATCTCGTCCTTGAGCCGTTCGGAGGCCTTGTGCTCCGCGTACAGCAGCGCCCAGCGGTCGGCGAGGGTGACGAGACAGGCGAGGGTGAGCGCCCAGGCGAGGATTCTGACCACGGTGGGCAGGCCGGTGGCGCGGTTGCGACGGCGGCTGCCGCGCCTGTGGTTGGGCGGGGTCCAGGGCGCCTCGACGTCGTCGTCCTGCGGGGTCTGTGTGCTGTCCGCGGTGAGGAAGTCCTCCAGCGGATGGTCTGCCAGCGCGGCCAGTTCGTCGTATGGATTGCGGCTGGGCGGAACCCTTTCGGTGGAAGGCCCGTCGGACTGAGCAGGATGATGCGTCGGTGTGTGGGGGGTACGCATCGATAGATTTGATCATATAATCGTACCCACACCGCAAGTCCAACCTGAAGTAAGACCCAAATTGGCCACTTTGTGGCCGTCGATTGTTGCTCACTATCGGGTGGCGGGTCGATGTGCGTTCACGTCAGTTAGGGCCTGACAGGGCGCCAAAACGGCATATTCGTTACATAGATGGACTATGCATGCGAGTGTCACCAATATATGCGCAATACGTAACATGCGTCGTGTGTGGCGCAGTTCTCCCTCTCCGGATTGGAGGGTGTGGGTGTGCGGCCAGCGTGGCCGCTCCTCACACACCGCACCCCCGGCCCACGGCCCGATGCCGTGAACCCCTGGGGCGTGCCCGCACCCTGCAAGGGGGACCCTGTGTCCGCTTCCCTTTCCGTGACCCCGCGCCGACTTGTCGCAGCTGCTGCCGTGGCGACTTTCGTGGTGGGCGCGGTGGCACTGCCCGCCTCCGCCGCGGACCGTCCGAGCGCACGCCCGGACCGAGCCCAGGTGGCCATCGGCGCAGTGCAGTACGACGCCCAAGGCCGTCACGACCGGTCCAACCGGTTCCTCAACCGCGAATGGGTGGAGATCACCAACAACGGGCGTCGCGACGTGAATCTGAACGGCTGGACGCTCTCCGACCGGGACGGCAACACCTACACCTTCCGCGACTACCGGCTTGACGGCCGCGCAACCGTACGTGTCCACACCGGTGTCGGACGCGACAGCAAGACCGACGTCTACCAGGACCGCCGCAACTCCGTGTGGGACCGGAACGCCGACACCGCGACCCTGCGCAACGCCCGCGGGCGCTTCATCGACGCCGCGGCCTGGGGCGACGACCGTCACGGTGACCACCGTGGGGACGACCGCCATGGTGACCACCGTGGGGACGACCGCCATGGTGACCACCGTGGAGACGACCGTCACGGTGACCACCGTGGGGACGACCGCCATGGTGACCACCGTGGTGGCGGCGACCTTCACCCTCGCGGCGATGACCACAACCGCCGGGGAGATCACCGCCGCTGACCGCCCAGGCGTGCCGACGGCCCCTGCCGTGGCACCCGTCGATCCGACCGCGGCGCGCTGCTCCCGAGGAGCGGCGCGCCGCGCGCGATGGCCCGGGTCGGCGCCCCGGGTGCCCGGCGGGTCCCGGCGTTCCCGCCCGCCCCGTCCGGCGTCTGACCGCCGCCCCGGTTCGGCGCCGATTCCGGGCCCGCAACGTCAGCCTGCAGTGGCCGGTTCGATGAGCACACCGGGATTCAGGATCCCGGCCGGATCGAGTGCCCGCTTCGTGGCACGCAGTGCGAGGGCGAAGGGCTCCGGACGCTGGCGGTCGTAGCCCGGCCGGTGGTCGCGACCGACCGCGTGATGATGGGTGACGGTCGCACCGAGATCGTGCAGGATGTCCATCGCCGCGGACTTGATCTCGTCCCACATCGCCACTTCCGAGCCGCGCCGGCCCGGTGCGATGACGGTGAAGTACGGCGCGGGTCCGTCCGGATAGACGTGGGTGAAGCGGCAGTTGATCGTGCCCGCCGCGCCCGTCACGTCCTTCACGACCTCGGCCAGCCGTCCGCGGACGGTCTCGTACAGCTCCGGGGCACGGTCCCAGGTGCAGGCTGTCTCGAACGTCTCGGTGACCACGCTCATCCGGACCAGCGCATCACGGAGGTACGGCATTCTCAGGAACGCCGAGCGCCAGGTGTCCGCCGCGCCGTCCGCGGCACCGGGCTCCGCCGACGCGGGGGAGCCGCCATGGTCACGGGCCAGGGCGACGAGTTCGGCCAGGCGTCCGTCGACCGGGAAGTGCGCCGATTCCACGCCGAGGACGAGCACGCTCTCGCCGTTCCGCGCGACTCCCGCCAGACCGGCCTCCCCGGGGTCCAGAAGCCGGCAGTTGGCCGGGTGCAGACCCGACTGCGCGATGGCGCGCACGGCTTCCATGGCGGTGTGGACGTCCTCGAACAGCACGGTGGCGGATGCCTTGTGACGCGGGCGTTCCTGGAGCCGCATCCAGGCCTCGGTGATGACGCCGAGCGTCCCTTCGGAGCCCAGGAACAGACGGTCGGGGGAGGGGCCGGCGCCCGAACCGGGAAGCCGCATCGACTCGTTGACCCCCACGGGCGTCACCACGCGCAACGACTCCACGAGGTCGTCGACATGGGTGTACAGCGTGGCGTAGTGGCCTCCGGCGCGGGTGGCCAGCCAGCCGCCGAGAGTGGAGAACTCGAAGCTCTGCGGGAAGTGACGCAGGGTCAGCCCGTGCGGCCGCAGCTGATCCTCCAGGGCAGGGCCGAGGACACCCGCCTGGATCCGCGCGGCCCGGCTCACCCGGTCGATCTCCAGCACCCGGTCCAGGGCGGAGAGATCCAGCGACACCACCCCGCGATGCGCGTCCGCGCGGTATTCGACGCCGCCGACGACCGAACTGCCCGCGCCGTACGGTACGACGGCCACTCCGGCGTCCGCCGCCCAGTCGAGGATGTCGACCACGTGCCGCTCGCTACGAGGGCGGGCGACTTGGTCGGGCGCTGCCGTGAGATCTCCGCGGAGGGCGCGGATCACGTCCCGATAGGCCTTGCCGTAGGTGTGCGAGGCCCGGTCGCCGGGTGCCGTCGACATCAGAGGGGCGAGTGCGGAGGGCGGCTCGACGCGCACCTTCGGCAACGCGAGCGCGGAGATGTCCGGTACGGGCAGCGGAGTGTCCGCCGCCCCGGGGAGCAGCTGCCCGAGTGCGGTGCACTCGGCCTCGGACAGCGCCTTGTCCACGGCACCCCAGCCCCACCAGGAGCGGCCCGCGGAGGGGCCGGAGGGAGACGGACACGGCGTGGTGCTGTCGGCCACGAGATTTGACCTTCCAGTAATTTACCGCTTGGTAAGTTACTGCAACGTATAGTTCCACCATGACGATCGCAAGAGCCTCGACCGCACCGGATCCGGCCGACGGCGATCCGCGAGGAACGCCCAGCGGGAACCGCGTCGCCGGAACCAAGGGCGTTCCGCGTGCCCGGCGGGAGCAGCAGATCCTCGCCGCGGCTCTCGAGGAGTTCGGCAGACACGGACATGCCTCCGCGTCGATGGCCGAGATCGCCCGACGCGTGGGCGTCACCAAGCCGATGCTCTACACCTACTTCGGCTCCAAGGACGGCCTCTACGCAGCCTGCGTCGACCACATCGGCCCCCGCCTGCTCGCGGCGATCGATCACGCCATGGCGGCGAACCCACCGGACGATCAGCTGCCGCACACGGTCCTCACCGCCGTCTTCCGGACCCTGGAGGACCAGCGGCACGCCTGGTTCGTGCTGTACGACCGGACCCTGCGGCCCGGCTCCGAACCATGGCATGCGGCCCGGCGCCACCGCGAGGCGATCGACGACCTGGCGGCCTACGGCACCGCATCTGTCCTGCGGGTCCACGGAAACCACGACCCCCTCGACGCCGACGCGCTCAAGCAGGTGTGGACGGGCACGGTCAGCGCACTGGTCGGCTGGTGGATCTCTCATCCCGGGCTGTCCGCGCAGGACATGAGCGCTCGATGCGCCCGCATCCTCTCCGCCATCCGGAACGACACCTGAGGCGGCGGCCGCGACGGCTGCGGCGGACTGATGGGACGGGCGATGTGCTGCGCTGGGTGCCCGACGACGTTCCCGACGACATGCCCGACCGAGCATGGTGGCGGCCCGAGTTCAGCAGGTGTGCAGGGGGCGGAATCCGGGTCGCAGAGCGGTCGGCGTGCTGCTAGCTTGCGGCCGTGGATCACTTCTCCGGCTCATGGACGGCATTGCGCACCGCGGTCGCCGAGCTCTCGGACGAGGACTTCGCACGGCCGTCCGGCTGTGCCGGCTGGCTCGTACGGGACCTGGTGTGCCACCTGATCATCGACGCCCAGGACGTCCTGATCACCCTGGTGACGCCCGCCGACGCACAACCGACGCGGAACGCGGTGACCTACTGGGAGGTCGCCGAAACCCCGCCGACCGGCGGTGACCCGCTCGACGCCCTGACCGTTCGGCTGGCCGCCGCGTACGAGGAGCCGTGGCTGCTGAAGTTCCACCTAGACGATGTCGGCTCCGCCGCCGGGCGCGCGGCCGAACTGGCCGACCAGGGCCTGCGGGTCAGCACCCGCGACCAGGTGCTCACCGCGGGCGATTACCTCTCCGCGTACGTCCTGGAGTGGACCTTGCACCACCTCGACCTGATCGCACACCTCCCGGGCGCGGCGGAACCGCCGGCCGAGGGCCTCGCCCGGTCACGCGAGATGCTGGAGGAGATCGCCGGCGCGGCCTTCCCCGCCTCGTGGTCGGACAAGGACGCGCTGCAGGTCGGCACGGGTCGACGCGCCCCGACCGCCATGGAGAAGGCCGAACTGGGAGAACTGGCCGACCTGGTGGCGAGAGTCCCGCTCGTCCTCGGGTGATCGTCTCGCCGCACGGTGCGAGCATCCCACTCAGACCGGTCCCGACCGCGTTCTACGATCTTGATATGAGTGACCGGAGCCCGGCAGCCGAGGAGCTGCAGTCCGCCCGGCTGTCGCTGCGGCGCCCAGTCGAAGCAGATGTCGACGCGATCTTCGCCGTCCACCATGATCCCGAGACCTGCTCCCACAACCCCTCTGACGCGCTCACCCGGTTCGAGGAGGCGGAAGCGCTCTACCGGCGCTGGGACGATCAGTGGCAGCGGCACGGATACGGGTACTGGGTGGTCCGGCGCCTCGGCGATGCTCAGCAGCTCGGATTCTGCGGGATCAAGCCCATGGAACTCCACGGGACGCGGGTCCTGAACCTCTTCTACCGCTTCGCCGCCTCGGCCTGGGGCCAGGGCTTCGCCGGTGAAGCCGCCGCCACCGTGACCACCTGGGCTTCCCGGCACGTGCCCGATCTCCCGCTGATCGCGCGCGTCCGACCGGCAAACGTTGCCTCCCAGCGGGTGGCGGCACGCGCAGGACTCAGCCGAGTGCAGCATCTCGACACAGCTGGGTACGACGGCCTCGACTGGATCTGCGTCGCACAGCCGGGGAGTTGGGCGACCGAGGGCGCGGTCACGATCCACTGTCCGGAGATCCGGGCGAGGCCGTCTGGTGCTGTGAGTGGATACGTTCACCGGGGCCACGGTGGCTGTGGACCGGGGGCGGTCCTTCCTCCGCCAGAGCCCCGGCTGTCCCTCCCCGTGGGTCAGGCGTGCAGATGGGGCAGACGGCGGTCGAGCCAGGCGGGGAGCCACCAGTTGGCCCGGCCGAGGAGGAACATGCTGGACGGGACAAGCACGAGGCGGACGAGGGTGGCGTCGAGGATCACGCTGACGGCGAGGCCGAGAGCGAGCATCTTCACCACGACCGTGGGCGAGCTGGTGAAGGAGAGGAAGACCGCGGTCATGATGAGCGCGGCGCTGGAGATGACGCGGCCGGTGGCGGCCAGCCCGGTGCCGACGGAGCGTGTGTTGTCGGCGGTGGTGCGCCAGACGTCCGCGATGCGGGAGAGCAGGAAGATCTCGTAGTCCATGGAGAGCCCGAAGACGATGGCGAACATCATCATCGGGACATAGGACTCGATGGGCACCGGTTCGTGCAGGCCGAGCAGGCTGCTGCCCCAGCCCCACTGGAAGACGGCGGTCAGGATGCCGTAGGAGGCGGCGGTGGTGGCCAGGTTCAGCAGGACCGCCTTGACCGGGATGACCAGGCTGCGGAAGACGGTCGTCAGCAGCAGGAAGGCCGCGGCGAGGACGGTGGCGATGATGACGGGCAGGCGCTGCTGGACGGTGTCGCGGAAGTCCACCTGGGCTGCGGTGGTGCCGGTCACGTAGCCATGGGCGGTCGTGCCGTGCAGGGCGTCGGGAAGGGTGTGGTCGACCAGGGTGGTCACCAGGGTGCTGGTGCTCTCGTCCTGAGGGCTGTGGGCAGGGGTGACGGTGGCTGTCAGGAGCTTTCCGTCCCGGCTGGGCCGGGGCGTGGTCACGTCGGCGACGTCCGGCGTGCTGTTCAGGGCGTGCTGGACGGTCGGGGTCAGACTCGCTGCCCGATCCCGGTCGGCGCCCAGGTCGATCACGACGGTCAGGGGGGCGTTGGCGCCCGGGCCGAACTCCGGCCCGCGCGTATGGGTGATCAGGTCGTAGGCGGTGCGGCTGGTGGTGCCGGCGGGGTCGGCGCTCGCGTCGACGTGGCCCAGGCGCATGGACAGGGCCGGGATGGTGAGGAGGGCCAGAACCGCGGTGCCGGCAGTGAGGTAGCGCCAGGGGTGGCGGGCGATCCGGGCCGCATAGCGGTGCCAACCGTCGCGGTCGCCGGAGGTTTCGGCGATCGGCCGGCGCAGGGCCAGCCGGTCGATGCGGCGGCCGGTCAGGCTGAGAGCGGCCGGAACGAGGGTGACGGCGGCGGTCGCGGTGATCGCGACGGCGATGGAGGCGGCGAGGCCGAGTTTGCCTATGAAGGTCAGGCCGCAGGCGTAGAGGCTGAGCATGGCCACGACGACGGTGACACCGGCGACCAGGACGGCGCGGCCGCTGCCGGCGGTCGTACGGGCGGCGGCGGTGACCGGGTCCTGACCGTCGATCAGGTCCTGGCGGTATCGGGTGGTCAGGAAGAGCGCGTAGTCGATGCCGACACCGAGACCGATCATGGTGGCCAGAGTGGGTGCGGCGGTGGCGAGGGACACGGTGCCGGCGACGATGCCGACGACGCCGATACCGGTGCCCACCGCGATCAGCGCGGAGACCAGGGGCAGCAGCGCGGCGAGGATGCTGCCGAAGGCGATGATCAGCACGAGAAGTGCGGCGGCGATGCCGACCAGTTCGCTGGCACGGTCGTTGGCGGGCTGCCGGGTGACCTGGTCGAGGTCACCGCCGTAGGCGACCTCCAGGTGCGCGTCACGGGCCGGCTCCGTCGCACGGTCGAGCTGTCCGGTGTAGTCGTGGCCGAGCGTCTTGGCCTGTACGTCGAACCGCACCGTGGTGTACGCGGTACGCCCGTCCGTGCTGACCACCGGGGTGGAGGCGGACGTCACGTGGGGCAGCTGCCCGAGTGCGGTCACCGAACGGCTCATCGACGGACCGGACGTGACGCTCCCGCTGTCGGTGTGGAAGACGACCCGGCCGCTGGAGCCGCCCGCGCCGGGGGAGTGGGCGGCGAGAAGATCTGCGCCGGTACTGGACTGCGTGCCCGACAAGGTCACCTGGTCGCTGAAGACAGGTGCCGCGACGTGCCGGCCGGCCAGCGCGGCTGCCAGGGTCACCAGCCACAGGGCGATCACCAAGACGGGGCGGCGGGCGCACCACAGGCCCAACCGGGAGAGTCCGCCGAGGCGTTGGTGGGGAGCGGGCGATGTCGGTGTCTCGATGGTGGATCGTGCGGGCACGGCGGGCTCCAGCGTCGGTGGACGGGATCGGTGGAGGCGACAGTAGACCAAAAGTGTCATGACTGTCATTTGTCATGAGTGACAAGTTATGCTGGGGGCATGTCCCCTCAAGACCCATCGCCCACTCCAGGGCTGCGGGAGCGCAAGAAGGACCAGACCCGGCAGAATCTGCGTGCCTGTGCCGCCCGCCTCTTCGCCGAGCAGGGCTTCGCCGACACCACCGTCGCCGACATCGCCGCCTGCGCGAACGTGTCCACGCGCACGTTCTTCCGCTACTTCGACAGCAAAGAAGACCTGCTGCTGCCCGACGGAATGGAGATCTTCGCCGCTGTCGAACAGGCCCTCGCACAACGCCCGTTGGACGAACCGCCCCTGGACGCCGTCTACCACGCCCTGCTGACCGCAGCCGCACCGTTCAGGAACACCAGCCTGGCCGCCCTCACCCACCCCCTGGACGGCACGGAACAGCTGATCGCCGCGCGGATGATCCAGGCCTTCACCGAGTTCGAGGAACGACTCACGCGCCTGGTCCACGACCGCCTGCCCCCCGAGACCCCGGACGCCGACCTGTACGCCGCGGTGGTCGCCGGCGCCGCACTGGGAACCGTCCGCGCCATCCTGCGCACCCAGCGCGGCCGCCGCGCCGCCGGCACGTACGAGCCGGCTGTCCTGCTCCCTCAGGCCTTCCAGTTCCTGCGACAGATCGGACACCCCGCTCCATGAGCCGCCGACGCCTCCTGCTCGCCGCCACGGCAGCCCTCGCGGTCATCGCACCGCTCTTCGCCGGCGTGGTGGTCACGCACCACGCCGAACAGCGCATCAGCCGGGTCGCGGCGTGCCGCCTCGCTCCCGTCGGTCACGTCAGCGCCACTCTCGACAGCTCTCTGGCACCGGTGAAGCTGCTCGGCGGGAGCATCGGCGACGTCGACATCCACGCCGGCCAACTCGAGCGCCAGGGCACGTCCATGGACCTCGACGCCCACTTGCGTCAGGTCACGACCAGCGGGGCCAGCCAGGGCGGCGACGCCACTGTGACCATCCCGTACGCCCAGCTCGTCAAGCGCCTTCCTACCGTCGGCAGTGGCACCCCGTGGACAGCCGGCACCGACGGGACCGGCCTGACCTTCACCGGCACCACCGGAACCCTGGGCATACCGGTCACCGTCCACGCCGACATCACCCTCGGCGCAAACACACTCATCGTCACGCCCACCGAGGTCACCGTTCTCGGCCGCACTGTTCCCGTCGACGCCCTGCCCGGCGAAGCGATGGACAAATCCACGGCCCAGCGCCTGAAGCCACGCGAGGTCCCCCTCACCGCCCTCCCCTCCGGCGTGCGGGCCACCGGCGCCAAGGCCACGAGCGAGGGCCTCGCCGTCCATCTCGCCCTGACCGCCGACGCCACCCGCAAAGCTGCAAAGGCCGCGAGCGGGTGTGCGGCAGCGTGATTCCACGGGCGGCGTGGCTTCCTGGCGTTGCCCCCGGCGTGTATGGAAACCGAATTGTACTTCGCCCGCTCGCCCCGCTGAGTGAATCCGGCGGGCGCACCGGCGGGACATTCACCTTCGGCAACCCGAGCGACGGCTTCTGCCACTTCGTCGGCGGTGTCCCGGCGGCCACGCACAACGACACCGACGGACCAGGACTCCCGGCCGGCGATCGCACGGCCGGCCGGGAGTCTCGCGCTCTCGTCCGCGTCAGCGTCCGGGCAGGCGGGTGGTGACCTCCTGCACGAACCAGCCGTTGCCGTCCGGGTCGTCGAAGGAGAGGAACGAGCCGTAGGTCTGGCGGTCCGGGGCCGGCCCGTCGACCCGTGCCTCCGTTCCCGCATGGTGGAAGATTCCGCCGGCGTCGTGGAACACCGCGCTCACCGGCACACCGCGGCCGGCCAGGTCGGCGCGCGCCGCCTCGATGTCGTCGACGACCAGCATCATGCCCTGCGCCGATCCCGGTGCGGCCGAGGTGATGCCCTTGCCGAAGATGACGGCGGCCGGCGATCCGGGCGGCGTCATCTGCACCACCCGGAACTCCTCACCCGTGGCGAAGTCCGCGTCCTCGCGCCAGCTCAGCCCCTTGTAGAAGTCCTTGGCCCGGTCCACATCACCGACCGGGATCACCAGGACCTCAAGCTTGTAGTCCATGACCGTCGCTCCTCTCGCACGCTGTCGGCAGGTCTTCGACGGGCAGCCCCGAACAGCCCGTCTCCGGTCCGTGAGCACCCTGGTCGACACCCTGGCCCACACGCGGGCCGGGGCCCCGAGTGGTCATCGGCGAGTCGCCCGGATTCCCCCGGGCGCACAGACCAGGGCCGAGGTTCGGCCTCGCGGGACGCTCCGGGATACTGGCGCGATGTCGCAGCCACCGCTCGTCGTCGAACCCGAGCCCATATCGGCCGACCCGCCTCATTCCGAGGACCGCCCGCTGCTCACCCAGTCCTGGCTGGATCTGGCCTTCCTCCACTGGGCCGCCGACCCCGCGGACGTCGCCACGCTGCTGCCGGCGGGCACCCGGCCGGACACGCTGGACGGGGTCACGTACGTCGGTCTCGTCGCTTTCCGGATGCATCGCGTCGGATGGTTCCGTCTGCCCGGCGTCCCGTACCTCGGTTCCTTCCCGGAGACCAACGTCCGCCTGTACTCCGTGGATGCCCACGGCCGGCGTGGCGTGGTCTTCCGCTCCCTGGACGCGTCGCGTCTGATCCCCGTCGCCGTCGGACGGGCCGCCTTCCGCCTCCCGTACATCTGGTCGCGGATGGAGATCCGCCAGGAGGGCAGCACGGTCTCGTACACCAGCAGCCGACGGTGGCCCGGACCCCGCAGCGCGCGCAGCAGCCTTGCGATACAGATCGGCGAACGCGTCGAGGAACCGACCCAGCTCGAACACTTCCTGACCGCCCGCTGGGGCATGCACAGCGCCTTCTTCGGCCGTGCCCTGTACCTCCCGAACACCCACCCCCGCTGGCCGCTGCACCGCGCCGAGCTGCTCCACTGCGACGAGAACCTCGTGGCCACGGCGGGCCTGCCCGCACCCGTCGGGGCACCCGTCAGCGTGCTCTACTCCCCAGGAGTCCCGGTCCGCTTCGGACGCCCACCCCGCACACCGGCCGGCATCCCCACCCCCTGAACGCCCGGCCGCCGCACTCCCCGTACGGCTCGGGCACCCTGCACGGCCGGGAGCGCGGCTTCACGGACACGGTTCCGCTAGACGGCCAGCCGTGAGCCGTCCACGGGCAGTGGCGGCAGCCGCGTCCCGTCCACCCATGCCGCGAACAGCCCGTCCAGCGGCTCGTCCGTGTACCGGGCCACGTGCGCGGCGAACGACGCGGTCGTCACGGCCGCACCCCGGTGCAACGCGGCCCAGCCGTGCAGCATGCGGAAGAACGCCTCGTCGCCCAGGGCAGCACGCAGCGCGTGCACGGTGAGCCCGCCCCGCTGGTAGAGCCGGTCGTCGAACATCAGCTTGCGGCCCGGGTCGGACAACCGCAGGTCCTGCGGCAGTGTGGAGAGCAACCGGTGAGCGATGGTGGCCAGTTGCTGGGCGGTACGGCCGCCCGAGCGCTCCGACCACAGCCACTCCGCGTACTTGGCGAGGCCCTCGTTCAGCCAGATGTGCCGCCAGTCGGCGATGGACACGCTGTTGCCGAACCACTGGTGCGCCAGCTCGTGCGCGACCAGCCGCTCCGATCCCCGGGCCCCGTCGACGTGGTTGGCGCCGAACAGCGACAACCCCTGCGCCTCGACCGGGACATCGAGTTCCTCGTCCGTCACGACGACGGCGTACTCGTCGAACGGATACGGGCCGAACAGTTCCTGGAACAGCTCCATCATCGCGGGCTGCCGGGCGAAGTCCCGGGAGAACTGCGGGAGCAGATGCGCCGGAATGTGCCCGTGCTGCGGCACGCCTCCCGGTCCCGGGTCGCCCAGCAGCACGGTCTGGTACTTGCCGATCGCCAGCCCGACCAGATAGCTGGACGTGGGCGCCGCCTGCTCGTAGACCCAGGTGGTCGTCGAGGCCTTCGTCGTACGGGTCAGCAGGCGGCCACCCGCGACCACCGAGTACGCCGACGGCGTGGTGATCGAGAGCAGGTACGACGCCTTGTCGGCCGGCCGGTCGTTGCACGGGTACCAGGACGGCGCGCCGATCGGCTGGCTGGCCACCAGCGCCCCGTCGTGCAGCTCCTCCCAGCCGAGCTCGCCCCAGGGGCTGGCCACCGGCCGTGGGTTGCCCGACCAGTGCACCTCGACCGTGAAGGCGGCCCCGGCCCGCAGCGGCTTCGCGGGCCGGATGCGCAGCCGGCCGCCCCGGTGCGTGTAGTGCGACTGCCGGCCGTCCACCCGGACCCGGCCGATCTTGAAGTCGGCCAGGTTCAGCTGGAATTCGGTGAGCGGCGCCCGGCCCGCGATCGCATTGATCCGTGCCGCGCCGGACAACCGGTTCGGGCCGGGCCGGTAGTCCATCGTGAGCTCGTAGCGGTGCACCCGGTAACGGGGATCGCCGTTGGCCGGGAAGTACGGGTCCGGACCCATTGACTGCTGAACTGCCACTGCCGCGTCTGCTCCCTGCGCTGTGCCGCCACTCCGTGCCGCCGGTGCACCGCCCGCCGGCACCGGGCGGCCCCTGCTCAGCGGCGCCATGCCTCGATCGGGTTGCCGAGCCAGCGAGTGTCGTCCGGGACGGACTCCGCGGCCATGACGAGCGACGCGGGACCCAGTGTCGTACGGGCCCCGATCGTGCTGCCGGGCAGCACGATCCCGCCAGGACCCAGCGTGGCGCCCTCACGGAGAACTACAGTATCCGTCCTCAAGATCCGGTCGTGGAAGAGGTGCGTCTGGAGTACACAGCCGCGGTTCACGGTCGCGGCGTCCTCCAGGGTCACCAGATCCGTCTCCGGAAGCCAGTAGCTCTCCACCCAGACGCCCTTGCCGATGCGCGCGCCGAGGCCCCGCAGCCACGCCGTCATCACCGGCGTGCCCGGCACCGAACCGGCCAGCCACGGCACCGCCAGCACCTCGACGAACGTGTCCGCCAGCTCGTTGCGCCACACGAAGGAGCTCCACAGCGGATGTTCTCCGTCGTGGTGCCGACCCACCAGCAGCCACTTCGCGACGATCGACATCACGCCTGCCACGGCACCCGCAGCGAGCAGCACCAGCCCCGACAGCAGCGGCGCCCACACCCCGAGCGCGCACAGCGCGGCAACCGCCAGCCCGGCCAGCGCCGTCGAACACAGCACCGGCACGATCCGGCACAGCTCCACAAGACCACGCGCCCACAGCAGCCGAGCGGGCGGGTCGTATGTACGACTCTGGTCGCCGTCGCTCGCGCTGCGCGGCAGTTTCACCGGCGGCAGGCCCAGGTACGAGGTGCCCTTCTTCGCCTTCTTCGGCGTCGCGGACAGCACGCCGACCAGACCGCCCTCCGGCACGCTCCGGCCCGGCGCGGTCATCCCCGAGTTCCCCAGGAACGCCCGCCGGCCGATCTCCGCGCGTCCGATCCGTACCCAGCCGCCGCCCAGCTCGTACGGCGCGGTCAGCGTGTCGTCCGCAAGGAACGCGCCGTCACCGACGGTGGTCAGGCTCGGCAGCGCGAGCACGGTGGACACCTCGGCGCCCCGCCCGATGCGCATCCCGAGCAGCCGCAGCCACACCGGCGTGACCAGCCCGGCGTACAGCGGGAACAGCGTCTCCCGGGAGCGATCCATCAGCTGTGTCACGGTCCACGCCTGCCAGCCGATCCGGCTGTGCGTCGGATGGGTGCCCTCGCGCAGCCTCACGCTGAGCAGCCGCACCGCGACGAGGATCAGCAGCGCGTAGGCAAGGCCGAACGCCAGCGTGGCCGGGACCAGGGCCAGGGCCGCTCCGCGCAGGGCCTCGCCGAGCCCGTCGCCGGGCGCCACGAACAGCCCGGCCACCAGCACCGCGGCCACTCCGGCGACCAGCGGCAGGGCGTTCAGCGCGACGCCGGTCACGCCGTACATGATCCGCCAGTACGTGCCTCGCTGCGGCCGCTCCTTGGGCCAGTTCCGCTTGGCCTTGCCGAGCTTGGCCGCGGGTGCGCCGGCCCAGCGCTGCCCGGTGGGGATCTGCCCGGTGACCGCCGACCCCGGTGCCACCTCGGCCCGCTTGCCGACGCGGGCGCCCGGGAAAAGGATGCTGCGCGTTCCCACGACGGCGTGCGCGCCGACCTTCACCGTGCCGATCACCAGTCTGTCGCCGTCCAGCCAGTAGCCGGACAGGTCCACCTCGGACTCCACCGCGGCCCCGCGCCCCAGCTTGAGCATGCCGGTGACCGGCGGCAGCGAGTGCAGGTCCACATCGGTGGCGACCTTGCCGCCCAGCGCCCGCGCGTACCGCTCCAGCCATGAACCGGTCAGCGCGGTCGCCCCGCTGAACTCGGCCAGCCGCTCCGCCGTCCACAGCCGCAGATGGACGCTGCCGCCACGGGGATACCGGCCGGACCGCACACCCCGCAGCAGCAGCCGGGCACCGCCCGCCGCCACCGCGATCCGCCCGGGCGGGCTGAACAGCAGCAGCGCTCCGGCGGCGATCAGCCACCAGGACGCGGTCGGCAGCCATGCGTAGCCGGGCAGCAGATTGCCCAGCGCGGCCAGCGCGACCGTCCAGCGCAGCCCGAGCAGCGTGAACAGCGGCACCAGCAGCAGGCTCTGCACGATCTGGGCACGGACCGGAACCGGCGCGACCGTGCGGGTCTTGCCGTCGTCCTGCTTCGAGGCTTCGAGGTGCCGGGCCAGCTTGCGCAGCACCGGCTGCTGGTAGATGTCGAGGACGGCCGCGCTCGGGTAACGGGTGCGCAGCCGGGTGGTGAGCTGGGCGGCGGCGAGGCTGCCGCCGCCGATCGCGAAGAAGTCGTCGGAGGCGCGCTTCACCGGGATACCCAGGACTTCCGCCCACTGCTCGGCGAGCCAGGCCTCGGTGCCGTAGAGCTGCTCGGCCTTTCCGCCGGTCTCCAGGCCCTCCAGGGGCCATGGCAGGGCGTTGCGGTCGACCTTGCCGGAGGTTCGCGTGGGCAGCTCCTCGACGCGGGCGAGCAGCGGCACCAGGGCGGCCGGCAGCTCGGCGCGCAGCTTCTCCACCGCCGCCGCCTGATCCCAGCCCTCCTGCGTGACGACGTACCCGACGAGCAGCTGGTTGCCGCTGCGGGCGGTGCGCACGGCGGCCGCCGCACCGGCGACCCCGGGCAGCGCCTGCAGGGCGGCGTCGACCTCGCCCAGCTCGATCCGCCGCCCGCCGAGCTTGATCTGCTCGTCGGCCCGCCCCAGGAAGACCAGCCCTTCCGGCTCGGCCTTGACCAGGTCACCGCTGCGGTACGCCCGCTCCCAGCCCAGCGACTCCAGCGGCGCGTACTTCTCCGCGTCCTTCTCGGCGTCGAGATACCGGGCGAGCCCGACCCCGCCGATCACGAGCTGTCCGCTGCCCCCCATGGCCACGGGTTCCCCGCCCTCGTCCACGACGGCCAGCTCCCAGCCGTTCAGCGGCAGCCCGATCCGCACCGGCCCCTCGCCGGTCATCAGCGAGGCGCAGGCCACGACGGTCGCCTCGGTGGGCCCGTAGGTGTTCCACACCTCGCGCCCCTCCGTGACCAGCCGCTGCGCCAGCTCGGGCGGGCAGGCCTCACCGCCGAAGATCAGCAGGCGTACGTCGTTGAGGGTGTCCGGCTCCCACAGAGCGGCCAGCGTCGGCACCGTGGACACGACCGTGATCTCCTGCTCGACCAGCCAGGGCCCGAGATCGGCACCGCTCCTGACCTGCGACCGGGGAACGGGCACCAGACACGCACCGTACCGCCAGGCCAGCCACATCTCCTCGCAGGAGGCGTCGAAGGCGACGGACAGCCCCGCCATGACCCGGTCCCCGGGCCCGATCGGCTCCTCGGTCAGGAACAGCGCGGCCTCGGCGTCCACGAAGGCGGCGGCGCTGCGGTGCGTGACGGCGACGCCCTTGGGCTTCCCGGTGGACCCGGAGGTGAAGATGATCCAGGCGTCGTGCTCGACACCGGGCCGCCCGGCGGCCGCGTGCGGCGAGCCGGGCACCTCGGACGAGGCGCTGACGTCGATCCGGTGCCCCGCCCCGATGACGGCCCGCACGTCCGCCTCTCCGAACACCAGCTCGGCCCGCTCGTCCGGGTCCTCGGCGTCGACGGGAACATAGGCGGCACCGGCCGCGAGCACGGCCAGAATGGCGACGTACAGATCATTGGTCCCCGAGGGAACCCGCACGCCGACCCGGTCTCCGAGCTCGGCGCCGGCCTCGGCCAGCCGTCGGCGCAGCCGCTCCACCTCGACCGCGAGCGCGCGGTAGCTGAGGCGTGTGCTGCCGTCGTCCAGTGCCGGCTCGTCCGGGTACGAGCGCACGGACGCTTCGAAGATGTCGACCAGCGTGCGCGGCGAGGCGGCGGGCCCCGCGGAGAAACGTGCCGTATCGCCGAACTGCTCGAGGATCTCCTCGTCGAGCAGGCCGAGAGCGCTGCCCTCGTGTATGGCTGCCATCCGGTCCTCGCGTCTCGTTCCCGGAAGCCTCCGGGGCGCTGGCGGGCCCGCAGGTCTGCCTGGGGTTGTCCGGCTCCAGCTCCGTAACAAGCCGGATATATTAGTACGACGCTATCCGCGTCCCCACGCCCGAGCCACTCGGTACGGCCGTCCGGGGGTGTCCGGGAGATCATCCGGACGTCGCTGACCTGCGATTATGTGTGGGAGACGAGAGTTGCCCCACATATGATGCCAAGCGCGGGATATTTATGGGCAGTTCGTACAGACCGTCAGCTGCCGCCACTCGCAGTGAACGCCTCCACCGGTGTGCCGAGGCCGACCGGGCGACGAACTTTCAGACCGGGTTCTCGGGCCGGGCGTTGCCCCGGAAGCCGAAGCCGGGGGCACCGTGCCGGAGCGTCGGCGGCCATACGGGTGAAGGACGTGTCCAGGACGCCTCAGTTGCCGGCGCGACGCGGAGCCCCCTGGCCTCCCGGGCGGATGAGTGGTTGTCAGTGGGACGAGATAGCGTCGCGCGGTATGAGTGGTCAACGGATCGGGATCGTCATACGCCGTGCACAGCCCTCTGATGTGGAGGGACTGGTCGCGTGCAGTAGTGCGCTGTTCGCTGAGGACGCCGGGACCAGGGATCCGAGCGTCGACGTGGCTTGGCCGCGGGAGTTCGGACCTGAGCGCTTCGCCGCCGCCATGGACGATCCGGCCAGGCTGCTTCTCGTTGCCGAGTGCGACGGACAGGTCGTCGGTCACCTCACCGGGGCCGTGGCTGAGGGATCTGCGATGAGGCCGGCCAAGGTCGCGACACTCGTGAGCATGTATGTGCGGCCGGCCCGTCGCAGTGGCGGTCTGGGGGCACGTCTCGTCGCGGGGTTCTCGGCCTGGGCGAAGGAAGCGGGTGCTGAACTGGCCGAGGTGACCGCGTATTCCAGCAACGCCGATGCGCTCCCCTTCTATGAGCGGAACGGCTTCACGAGCCAGTCGGTGACATTGCGGACAACTGTGTGAGGCAGGGCGACCGAGGGCCGTCAATGCGAAGGTGGCCTCCGGAACGGGCCGCGTCCGAGGCCGGGCCGGTGGAAGGTGTTCGTAGCGTGCTGATGAGGGAGACAGAATGAGCGGTGAGCGGCCCGAGCCGAGCTGGGGCGGGTTCGTGAAGGTCTGCGGGCTCACGCAGGAGGAGCAGATCGACTGGGCGGTCGAGCTGGGATTCGACGCCATCGGCATCGTGGTGACGCCCAGGAGCAAGCGGTACTGCCCGCCCGAGCGGGCGGAGGCGCTCGCCCACTACGCCCGCGGTCGGATTCCCTCCTTCGCCGTCGCCCTGACGCACGCCGAAACGACCGGTGTCGCCGAGCACTTCGACACCGTCCAGCTCTACGAGATGGCGAACATCCCGAACCTCGCGCTCGCGTCCGGAACACCGCCCGAGCAGCCGGACGCCCTGCGGTACTTCTTCTACGACGCCAGCGCGGGCAGCGGCGTGTTCGAGGACATCCCCGCCTGGGTCAGCTGCGTTCCCGGCCGGGTGGTGATCGCCGGCGGCCTCGACGAACACAACGTCAAGAGCGTGATCGGCACCTTCACGCCCCACGGGGTGGATGTCTCCAGCAGCGTGGAGACCGCTCCGGGGGTCAAGAGCCGGGAGAAGATGAAGGCCTTCATCGCCGCGGCCCGTCGGGCCGCGTGACCTGTTCGAGTGCGGGGCCCGAGTCGGTCGAGTCCGCTCGGTTCGGGCCGGCACGCTGCACTACGCGTGACCACCGCCGTGCCGTAGTCGCCCTTCAAGGGGCCGATCGCCGCACCTGAGCGCGTGCTCCTGCCGTACGGTGTCTGCTTTGTCCCGATAAGATGCAGTTTGTGATCAGGTCAGGACGGCTCCGGCGCCGCCGGCGCCCTCCATACAGTGGTCTACGGGACGCCGTACTGCTGTCACCGGTGATCCTTACCCTCCTCATCACCGGTCTGGCCTTCGCCACCCCGAGAGAGATCGCCTTCAGCCGTCTCCTGCCCGCGGCGCCCGCCCTCGCGGCCGCGATGTGGCCCGTCGTGCCGACGATCCTGCTGGGGATGTTCTGCCTGCTGGTGATGATCGGGCTGAGCCTCGTCTACTCCGACCTGGGGACGCCGTACACGGCTGCTGCGATCGTCGCGGTCACCTTGGCGGCGGCATACGCCAGCCATCTCAGACTCCAGCGGGAGGAGATGCTCCTCCAGGTCCGGCTTGTCGCCGACGCCGCCCAGAAGGTGTTGCTGCGCCCGCTGCCACGCCGGATCCAGGACGTCGAAATCGAGTCGCTGTACTTGGCGGCCCAGGAGCAGGCCCGGATCGGAGGCGACTTCTATGAGGCGGCCGACACGCCGTACGGGGTCCGGCTGCTCATCGGCGACGTGCGCGGCAAAGGGCTCCCGGCGGTGGGAGCGGCGTCGGCGGTGATCAACTGCTTCAGGGAGAACGCGTACGACCAGCCCGACCTGAGGGGGATCATCCGTCGCCTGGAGGCCAGCATCGCCCGTTACAGCGTCGGGACTCCTTCCCTGGACCAGCCGGAGCACTTCGCCACCGCACTGATCGCCGAGATCCCGTGCGGCGGTGGGCAGATCAGAATTCTCAACTGCGGCCACCCCCCGCCCCTGCTGGTGCGGCACGGCGACCTCCGAGTTCTCGAGTCCACCATGCCTTCGCCGCCCCTCAATCTCGCGACGCTCCTCGGAGACCACTACATCGTCGACACCGTGCCTTTCGGCGAGGGCGACCAGCTGCTGCTCTACACAGATGGCGTAACGGAGACCCGGAGCCGTGACGGCGCGTTCTTTCCGCTGCCGGAGTGGATGCGGCAGCTCGGCCCGGCGCCGCCCCGTGAGCTGCTGGACCGGCTTCACCGGGACCTGCTCCACTACAGCGGCGGAAGGCTCGAAGACGACATCGCGGCCCTCGCGGTGCGCTGCCGGAACCCGTCGGGGCAGGAGCGCTCCGGGTGACACACGCAGCCGGGGATACGGTGCCGGAGGCGCCTCCGGCCGCCGAGAGCAGGGTTTCGGGGAGGGTGTGGTGAACATCACGCGTTGCGACATACCTACTGGTCGGTATCGTGCTGCTGAGCCGCGAACGACAGGAGACGCGATGACCGCGACCAACCGGCAGATCCGTCTGGCAGCCCGCCCCGTGGGCGACGTCAAACCCGAGGACTGGGAGCACTGTTCAGAGCCCGTCGACGAGCCGGGGCCGGGTCGGTTCGTGGGCCGGACGCGCGTGATCTCCCTGGACCCGGCGATGCGGGGCTGGCTGGACGACCGTCCTTCCTATCTGCCGCCGGTGGGCATCGGTGAGGTGATGCGTGCTGGATCGGTCATCGAGGTCACCGCGTCCGAGCACCCCGACTTCCAGCCGGGTGATCACGTGGTCGGCACGTTCGGTGTCCAGGAGTACGCGGTCTCCGACGGCCGGGGCGTCATGAAGATGGACACCTCCCTCGCCCCGCCCTCGACCTATCTCGGCGCGCTGGGCATGCCCGGCATGACCGCCTACTTCGGCCTGCTGGACGTCGGGGCGCTGAAGGAAGGCGAGACCGTCGTCGTGTCGGGGGCGGCCGGCGCGGTCGGCACCATCGCGGGGCAGATCGCGAAGGCCAAGGGCTGCCGCGTCGTGGGAATCGCCGGCGGGCCGGAGAAGTGCGCGCTGCTCACCGACGAACTGGGATTCGACGCGGCGATCGACTATCGCACCGACGACGTCAGGAAGGCGCTGCGCCGGCATGCCCCCGACGGCATCGACGTCTACTTCGACAACGTGGGAGGCGACATCCTCGACGCCGCCCTGACCCGGCTGGCGATGCACGCACGCGTCGTGGTCTGCGGTGCGATCAGTCAGTACAACAACGCCACCCCGGTCCAGGGCCCGTCGAACTACCTGTCGCTGCTGGTGCGGCGCGCCCGCATGGAGGGCTTCGTCGTCTTCGACTACGCCAAGCGCTACCCGCAGGCCGCGCAGGACATCTCGGCCTGGATCGGTGCCGGCCGCATCAAGGTCAAGGAACATGTCGTGAAGGGAAGCGTGGACGACTTCCCCGAGACGTTCGGGATGCTCTTCCGTGGCGAGAACGTCGGCAAGCTCGTCCTGGAGCTGACATGACCGCCGTCGGGCCCCGGGTTGCCGTCCCCGGGCCGGAACGGACGTACGACGCCGCGCTCCAGGGCAAGGTGGCGATCGTGACCGGCGGTGCCGGCGGACTGGGCCGGGCAACGGCACTGGCGCTGGGGAAGGCGGGGGCGCGCGTGGTCGTCGCGGACCTCGACGCCCGGGGCGGCCATGAGGTGGCCGACCTGGTCGGCGGCCAGTTCCGCGCCTGCGACGTCTCCGACCCCGACGCCAACCGTGCACTGGTGGACTTCACCCAGGAGCAGTACGGCGGTGTCGACATCGCGTTGCTCAACGCGGGGGTGGCGACCGGATGCGGCCTCGGCGAGGACTTCGACCTGGCACGCTACCGTCGCGCCATGGGGGCCAACCTCGACGGCGTGGTCTTCGGCACCCATGCGGTGCTGCCGGCGCTGCGGGCCCGCGGCGGCGGGGCGATCGTGGCGACCGCCTCGCTGGCAGGCCTGGCGGCGGTACCGCTCGATCCCCTGTACGCGGCCAACAAGCACGCGGTCGTAGGACTCGCGCGCTCCCTGGGGCCGGCTCTCGCGCCGGAGAACGTGCGCTTCAACGCCGTATGCCCCGGGTTCGCCGAGTCGCGGATCATCGATCCGCTGCGCGACATGCTCTCCGAGCAGGGACTCCCGGTCATCCCGGCCCAGGTCGTGGCGGACACGGTGCTGCGGATCGTCACCGGCGACGGCACCGGGGAGTGCTGGTTCATCCAGCCCGGCCGCGAACCGGAGCCGTTCCGGTTCCGCCACGTCCCCGGTCCGGGCAAGCCTGCCGGCACCTGAGATCGATCACGGCAGCCCGCGCCGGCCGCGGGCTGCCGTTGCCACTGCCGGCCGGGGAGCGAGGGGACAGCCGTAGGTCCGGACGCCTCGTACGTCCGGACGCCTCCGGAGTGCGCACGGCCCGCGGAAGGGCCGGTCCGCTTGCCGGCCGTGGTGAGCTGCGAAGGCTGCGCCATGGAGCGGACGCGTCAAGCCCGTCCATGGGCCTCCTGCGAGCGGCGCGCGAGTGAGTCGATGACCACCGCGGCGAAGAGCACCCCGCCCGTGATCACGAGCTGGACGGCAGTGGGGGTGTCCGTGAGCGCCATGCCCGACGCGATCGACTGGATGACCAGAATGCCGAGGACCGCCGTCCAGGTCGTACCGCGCCCTCCGAACAGGCTGGTGCCACCGATGAGAGCCGCCGCGATCGCGTTGAGCAGCAGGACGCCCGAGCCGGAGTTCTGGCTCACCGAGGTGATGCGCGAGGCCAGGAACAGGCCGCCGAGCGCGGCCATGGTGCCCGAGACCGCGAGCACCGCGGTCCGGACCCGCGTCACGCTGAGGCTGGCGCGACGGGCCGCCTCGACACCGCCGCCGAGCGCGTAGACCTGCCGTCCGTAGTGCGTGCGCCGCAGAAGGATGTCCAGACCGGCCACCACGACGAGGAAGATCAGGAGGGCGAGCGGCAGACCCTGGAACCTGTTCAGCAGAAATGCGGCGGCGAAGGTGATCAGCGCAAGTACGGCCGTGCGCGCCCCGATTCCCCGGAGCGAGCGGTGCGGCATGCCGACAGCCTTGCGGCGCCGTCGGTCCAGGTAGGACGACAGGAAGAACATGCCCGTGCCGAGTGCCGCAAGTCCGTAGGCGGCGCCCTGGTCGGCGAAGTAGTAGCTGGTCAGCTTGGCGACGAGCCCGTTCTCGTCGATGTTGACGGTGCCGCTTGACCCGAGGATGGCGAGCATGACGCCGTTCCAGGTCAGCAGCCCGGCGAGGGTGACGACGAACGCCGGAACCCGGGTCTTGGCGAAGGAGAAACCCTGGACGGTTCCCGCCATGGTGCCCGTGAGGACGGCGAGGACGAAGGCGAGCCATTCCGGCACGCCGTTGTTCACGCTCAGAACGGCGAAGACCGCCGCCGCGAGACCGCTGACCGAGCCGACCGACAGGTCGAGCTCGCCGAGAAGCAGCACGAAGACGATGCCGACCGCGATCAGACCCGTGCCCACGATGTCCACGCTGAGATTGGACAGGTTCCGAGGCGAGAGGAAGTTGTCGTTGAGGCACTGGAAGACGATCCAGACCACGGCGAGGACGAGGATGACGGGGAGCGAGCCCAGTTCGCCGGCGCGCAGTTTGAGCCGGAGGAGGGCTGCCCAGCCCTGCACGGCAGCGGCGGCCGCCCGCACCGGGCGCGGCCGACGGGCCTCGTCGGTGGGTCCGGCGGATTCGGCCCGCGTGTTGTCCGCCATGTCATGCATCCGTTTCACCACCCCGACTCCTCGTGCGTCACCCGGCGGGGCGCGCTTTCCGTGGCACCGGTGATGGAGGACATGATCTGTTCCTGAGACGCGGTGCTCACGTCGAAGAAGCCGTTGTTGCGACCGAGCCGAAGGACGGCGGCCCGGTCCGCGAGGGCTTTCACATCGCCCAGGTTGTGGCTGATGAGGAGTACGCCCAGGCCGCGATCCCGGAGCCGGTCGACGAGGTCCAGGACCTCGGTGGTCTGCTCGAATCCCAGAGCCGCGGTCGGTTCGTCCAGGAGCAGCACCCGCGGCTCACCGAGGAGGGAGCGAGCGATGGCGACGGTCTGCCGCTGGCCGCTGGACAGAGAGACGACAGGGCCGCGCAGGGCGGGGACGCCCCTGGTCAGGCGTTCCAGCAGATGCCTGCTGCGACGTTCCATCTCCACCTCGTCGAGGAACCCGAACCTGCGGATCTCCCGACCGAGGAAGAGATTGCCGACGACGTCGAGATTCCCGCACAGCGCGAGGTCCTGGTAGACGGTGGCGATGCCGAGGTCGCGGGCGTCGTGAGGGCGCTTGATGTGGACGGGCCGGCCCTCCCACTCGATGGCGCCCTTGTCCGCGGGGGCCACGCCGGAGATCACCTTGACCAGGGTGGACTTGCCGGCCCCGTTGTCGCCCAGCAGCGCGAGGACCTGGCCGGCGTGGATCTCCAGCTCGATGTCCGTCAGGACGTCGACGATGCCGAAGCGCTTGCACACGCCGTGCAGCGCCAGCAAGGGGGGAGTCGGCACCGGAAACCATCTCCTTCCCTGGACCCGGGCATCCTCGGTAACCGGGCCCTCAGGTCAGCCCCTCCTTCTTGCAGGCGGCCCGGAGCTGGGGCGTGCAGATCTGCCGGACCGTGTACATGCCGTCCTTCACCAGGGTGTTCTTGATGTCGGCGGCGGTCACGGAGATCGGGGTGAGCATCACGGCCGGGACCTCCGTCCCGTCGCGGGTCGTCACCTTGTCCCGTGCGATCCGGTTGAGGCTGTCACCGCGGGCCGCGGCCACGGCCATGGCGGCGCCGGCGGAAGCCTCGGGCCCGAACGGCTTGTAGACCGTCATGTACTGATCGCCGGCGACGATACGTCGTACGGCCGCAAGTTCGGCGTCCTGCCCGGTGACGGGGGGCAGCGGGTCGACCTTGTTCGCCTTGAGGGCCGTGATACTGCCGCCGGCGAGGCCGTCGTTGGCGGCATAGACCCCTTGGATGTTGCCGGCGCCGAGGGCGGAGATGGCCGCGGACATGTTCGCGTTCGCCGCCTCCGGCCGCCACTGGAGCGTGTCGTACGACTTGGCGATCTTCACTTTCCCTTTGAGCACGGACAGTGCGCCCTGCTTGAACGACACCGCGTTGGGGTCGATGGGATCGCCGTTCATCATGACGATCTGGCCGCTGCGCGCCTTGTCTCCCATGGCCCGCAACAGCGCCCTGCCCTGCAGCTTGCCGACCTCCTCGCCGTCGAAGGAGACATACCCCGAGATGGGGCCCTCGGCGAGACGGTCGTAGGCGATGACAGGGATCCCTGCTTCATGCGCCTTGCGGACCGTGGGCCGGAGCGACCTGGCGTCCACGGCCACGAGCACGATGGCATCGACCCCCTCGGTGATCATCGACTCCATCTGTTCCTGCTGGAAGGCCACGTCGTTCTTGGCAGTGGTGCGCTCGACCGTGCAGTCGCTGCACAGTTCCTTGATCCTCTTCTCCAGCTGGGGCCCGTCCTGCGTCTCCCAGCGTGCGGTGATGGTGTCCGGCAGCAACAGCCCGATCTTCGGCGCGCTCCGGCTGTCGGAGGTGTTCCCGCCGTTCGTCCCGCACGTCGCGAGGGCAAGGATCGCCGAGACCACGGCCATGGCCACGGCCGCGTTCCCCATGAAGGTCTTCATGGGAGAGACCTCCCTCGTCGTTGCGCCACGCGGGGCCCGCGGCCTGCGACCGGCCTTCCACGGCCAGAGGCCCAGGTACTGCTCCCCATCGGTGGATGCCAGATGGGAGGCAACCGGCTCATGGCGCAACGGCGAGGCCGGCGCGCGCCCGGGAACCGGTGCTCGTGGTTCGTGGTGTCAAGGCGGCCCTGTGCGGGCCGGCCGGGTCGTGCGCGGCGGGCGTGGCGAGGCACACCCGCTTTCCGGGACGTCGTGCACCGGGTGGACGCGCGGGGGCACCGGGGCCTGCCCGCACGGGCCGCAGCTCCGCCGGTCGCGGAGCACCACCGTTGTCCGCCGCGGCGGATCGAGGATTCGGCCCGATGAGCCCGGCACCGGCGACTGCCTCGTCGATCATGACGACACCCGGTTTCCGCACCTTGCCACGCGCGCCACCAGGCGGAGGTCCAAGAGGCGACCGGCGGCCGGCACACCGGCACCCGATGTCCGCCCGACCACGTGGATGTGGCGAGACGACCACGTCGCCAGTCTGACACCGGCCGCGGTGATCTGCGAACCCGGCGGCTCGGCCCATCGATCATGTGCGGCACGGGCGCACCGGCGTCGAACGCCGGCGATGGTGAACGTTGCCGAGAGAGACGGCATCGGTCGGTGCGGGCGCCCGCGCGGCCGCTGACGGCACGGAAAGCGATCTGTCCCATTAGCTCGCATATGCGATTCTTGTGTCAGGCCTTCGTCTCCACCTGTCGGCACCTCGGCCTGGACGGGAGGTAGGTGCGGACATGCCTCATGACGGCAGTGCCCGGGCCGGAGTCGCGCAGTGGCGGGAATCCGAGGCCGACGCCTGCGACACCAGCTCACCGCCTCCGCTTCCGGAGGCCGATGCTTGTGTCCGCGTACTGGCGTTCGCCGGAGCGTTGATGGCGGCGGTCTATGTGCCCGAAGCCGGCACGGAAGCGCTTCGGCTGATGGAGACCACCGCAGACGCCGCTTCCGAGTACGGCCTGCCGGAGCGGCTGAGCCTGTCCGGCGGCTCACCCGCGGCCCGTGCCCTCCGCTCCGGCCGGCCGTTGTGGCTCACTTCCGCAGCGCTCGCCTCCCTGCCGGACGGCGGCTCGTTTCCGCCACGGGCAGAGACGTCGCTCGGCGCACTTCCGTTGGGAACAGAGGGCAGGCGGCTGGGCTGTCTTGTCGTCCTGGGCACGTCCACCGCCGGATTCGAGGCCGACCAGCAGCGCTTCCTGGAGCAGTACGCCGACGCGGTCGCCGACCTGCTCCAGACCGTGGCCGGGGGGCCCGCGCCGCAGCCGCTGCTGGGTCCCGCCCTGCACAGTCTGCACGTCGGCTCCTTCGCGCTCATGCCGGACACCGGCCTGATCGAGGCCGACGACACCCTGCTCGAACTGGTCGGCATCACGCCGGACGGCTTCGACGGCAAGGCGGCCACCTTGCTCGTGCATGCCCTCCCGGAGGACATGCACGCACTGATGTCGGTAATGGAGCCATCCAGCCAGGCCCCCGGCGGTCGCGAGCTGGAGTTCCGGGTCCGCAGTCCCAGCGGCGGCATGCGCTGGCTGAGCCTGAGTTGCCGGGCGGTGAGCACCGACGACCGGCCGGAACAGGTACTGGGCGTGGTGACGGCGACCTCGGTCCTGCCCCAGGGCGCCGACGACGTCTCCAGGATCCAGTGGCTGACCGCCGCACTCGACGCCGCCACCACAGTCGCCGACGTCAGCCAGGTGGTGATCACCGCGCTGCGCACACCGCTGGGTGCCGACCGGGTGGCGCTCGCCGAACTGCAGAACAACCGGCTGATGGTGACGGTGCTCGACCCGCCGGAGCCCACCGCCTGGCCCGAGTCATGGCGCTCCGAGTGGCGCTCGGAGTGGCCCGATGCACCGGTCAGTGCTCTGCCCACCCTGCAGATGGCTCTGCGTGACGGACGTCTGGATCTGTGGCCCGCCTGCACAGCCCTGGAACCCGGGCTCGCGGGCATCGGCCCCGGCGGCCTGGCCGTTCTGCCACTGCCCGCCAGGGCCCGGGCCGCCGGCGTGTGCCTGATCGGCTGGGATCAGCCGCACGAGTTCGCCCCCGAGGAGCGGTTCCTGCTGACCGCCACCGCGGCGCTGGTCGGACAGGCCCTCAAACGTGCGCACGCGCACGACGCCGAGCAGGAGCTCGCGACGATGCTGCAGCGCAGCCTGCTGCCCCGGCGCCTGCCCGAACTGTCCGGAGGGACAGCCATCGCCCGCTATCTGCCCGCGCGGCGGGGGTTGCAGGTGGGCGGCGACTGGTACGACGTCATCGCCCTCTCCGAGGACCGGGTGGCACTGGTCATCGGTGACGTCCAAGGACACAGTGCCGGAGCAGCGACGATCATGGGCCAGATGCGCACCGCGGTCAGGGCGTACGCGGTGGAGGGCCACCCACCGGACGTGGTCGTCTCCCATGCCAACCGACTCCTCGTCGGTATGGAATCCGATCTCTTCGCCACCTGCTGCTATGCCGAACTGGACCTGGAGGAGGGCAACACCCTGTTCGTCCGGGCCGGACACCTCTCACCGCTCATACGTCATCCCGACGGCAGCACCGAGGAGGTACAGGTCGAGGGTGCCCTCCCGCTGGGCATCTCCGCGGAGGCGGAGTTCCCGATGACCGCGGTCGCACTGTCCCCCGGCACCCTGCTCGCCCTGGTCACCGACGGCCTGGTCGAGGCCGCCGACCTGCCCCTGGACGAGGGCATGCAGCGCATACGCACCGCGCTCGCCGCGGCCGATCCGGCCGATCCCGGGCGGGTGGCCGACGAACTGCTGGGCGACGCCGGCCGTCGCGAGGACGACGTGGCGCTGTTGCTGCTGCGCTACGACGGCATGAAGACCCGGCCGATACGGGCCGGATGGGCCGTGTGGCGGCTGCCGGACGCCGTCATGCACGCCCGTCGGTTCACCGCGCGAACGCTGCGCCGGTGGAACGTCGAAGCAGTGGCCGACGCGGTACTGCTGGTCGTGTCCGAACTCGTCACCAACGCCCTCGTCTACACCCAGGGGCCGGTCCACCTCGAACTGATGCTCCGCGGGGACCGGGTGCGAATCCGTGTGAGCGACTCCTCTCCGCGCGCGCCCGCCAAGCCGGTGATCGTGGACTGGGAGGCGACCGGCGGCCGAGGCCTGCTGCTGGTCGAAGCGGTGTCGGAGACCTTCGGCTCGGTGCCGGTCGCCCATGGCAAGCAGGTGTGGAGCGAGATCGTCGTGCCGCCGCGCGAACCGGCCCGCACGGGCCCGGGAGCCGGCACCGACCAGGGCGGCCTGCCATGAGAACCCGTCCCCGGCACATCGTCGCGGCCCTCGTCGCCGGGCTCATGACGATGCCCCTGGCCGCCTGCGGGGGAAACGACGAGACGGGTGCGGACAGTTTCACCGTCGGCCTGCTGCTCCCGAGCCGGGCACTGCCCCGCTGGGAGCGGTTCGACAAGCCGCTGATCGAGAAACGGCTGAAGGATCTCTGTCCCCGCTGTGCCATGGAGTACGCCAACGCCGACAACGACGCGATGAGGCAGCAGCAACAGATGAGCTCCATGATCACCAAGGGGGTCAGGGTCCTGATCCTCGACGCCGCCGACACCAGGGTGCTCCGCTCCTCGATCCAGGAGGCGCGCAACGCGGGCGTCCCCGTCGTCGCCTACGACCGGCTCGCCGAAGGCCCGATCTCGGGCTTTGTCAGTTTCGACGGCGCGCAGGTCGGCAGGCTCCAGGGCGAGGCGCTCCTCAAGGCCATGGGCGACAGGGCGAAGGACCGCAACGTGGTCATGATGAACGGCGACCCCGCCAGCCCGAACGCGGCGTGGTTCAGGAAGGGCGCGATGTCCGTCCTCACCGGCAAGGTGCGGATCGGCAGGTCGTACGACACCCCGGGCTGGACCACGGACCACGCCCACGCGGACATGTCCGCCGCCATCGCCGCCATGGGCCCCGGCCGGATCGACGGCGTCCTCGCAGCCAACGACGCCATCGCGGCGGGGGCCATCGCAGCGCTCAAGAGCGCCGGGGTCCGGGAACTTCCCCCCGTCACCGGTCAGGACGCCGACCTCGAAGCCCTGCGACGCATCATCAAGGGCGAGCAGCTGATGACGGTCTACAAACCCTTCCGTGCGGAAGCCGCCGCAGTCGCCGCCATGGCCGTCGCCCTGGGACGCGGTGGGAACGCGAACGACGTCGCCACGACGACGGTCGACAGCCCCACCACCAAGGACATCCCGGCCGTCCTGCTCGCTCCCAGAGCGGTGACAGTCGGCACCATCAAGCAGACGCTCGTGAGGGACGGCGTGTTCACCCTCGGCCGCATCTGCACTCCGGAGCTCAGGGCCGCATGTGACAAGGCCGGACTCGGAGGTGGCAGGTCCTAGCTAGTGCCGCGGGGGGGGGGGGGGGGGGCCCCGCCCCCCCCCCCCCGGGGGGGGCCCCCCCCCCCGAGCGCGGGGGGGGGGGGCGGCGCGCCCGCGCGGGGGCGACGGGGCCGGGGGGGGGGC
>NZ_JBIWPP010000014.1:175010-217357 GCF_044768335.1 Streptomyces sp. NPDC101151
CCCCGCCCCCCGCGCGCGCGGCGCGCCGCGGGCCCCCCGGCCGCGGGGGGGGGGGCGGGGCGGGCGCCGGCGCGCCCCCCCCCCCCCCCCCCCCCCCCCCCGGGGCCCCCCCCCCCCCCACCACGGTCTGTCCGGCGGATCGGGCCGGCCCCGGGCAACGGTGCCTCATCAGCGCAGATGTGCGTGCAAGACCCCGCGATTCCGGCATGATCCGCCGGACAGGCCCTGCCCCCGACCCGACGGTGAGCGCGCGGTGAGCGGGCGGTGAGGGGGCCCGGCGAAGGTGGACCCATCGCCGGTTCCGACAGCGGGACCGGCCCCGACCACGGGAGTTGACGATGGGTGCTCTGACCGGCAAGACGGCGCTGGTGACCGGTGGTTCGCGGGGGATCGGGCGGGCGGTGGCGCTGCGGCTGGCCGCAGGCGGCGCGCTGGTCGCCGTGCACTACGGGGAGAACGCCGAGGCGGCCGCGGAGACCGTGGCACTGATCGAGAAGGCCGGTGGACAGGCCTTCGCCGTTCGCGCCCGGTTCGGCGCGGCCGGTGCCGTGGACGCGCTGTTCGAGGAGCTGACCGCCGGACTGGGCGGCCGCGGGCTAGACGTCCTGGTGAACAACGCGGGGATCTCCTCGACCCACTCGATCGCCGACGTCACCGAGGAGGAGTGGGAGCAGCTGCTCGCGGTCAACGTCACCACCCCGTTCTTCGTGATCCGGCGGGCGCTCGCGCTGCTCAACGACGGCGGGCGCATCGTCAACATGGGCTCCACCGCCAGCCGGTTCGCCGTCTCCACCCAGATCGGCTACACCGTCACCAAAGCCGCCCTGGAGTCGCTGGCCCCGTCGCTGGCCAACGAACTCGGCCGCCGGGGCATCACCGTGAACACGGTCGCGCCGGGCGCGGTGCGCACCGACCTCACCGCCGGGTACACCTCGATCCCGGAGGTGGTCGCCGGCCTGGAGGCGATCACCGCACTCGGGCGGCTCGGTGAGCCGGAGGACGTGGCCGACGTCGTCGGCTTCCTGGCGGGTCCGGAGGGCCGCTGGGTCACGGGGCAGACCATCGATGTGTCCGGCGGCACCTGGCTCGGCCCCCTCGCAGCCGGGTGAGCGTCCCAACTGCCATGCTTCGATTGCATAATCGATCGCATGCACTTCGGAATACTCGGCGGGACGCAGGTGTGGGGCGACGACGGCGCACTGGTGCCGCTCGGCGGCCCCGCCCGCCGGGCCCTGCTCACCCTGCTGCTGATCCGGCCCGGCGAGGCCGTACCCGCCGACCGGTTGGCGGAAGGCACGGGCCCGGACGGCGCCCCGTCCGCGCACGCGCTGCAGTCGCAGGTGTCCCGCCTGCGTGCGGCGCTGGCCGGGGCGGCCGTGATCGAGCGGACCGGGGCGGGCTACCGCCTCCTCGCCGACGCGGACGACGTGGACGCCGGCCGCTTCGAGCGCCTGGCCGCCGAGGGCCGGGTCGCTCTGCGGGAGGGCGACGCCGAGGGGGCCGTGACGGCGTTGCGCGCGGCACTTCGGCTGTGGCGGGGTCCCGCGCTCGCCGACCTCGCGGACGTCGAGCAGGGCCGCGCCCCCGCCGTACGCCTGGAGGAACTGCGGCTGACGGCCCTGGAGGACCGCATCGAGGCCGAGTTGATCCTCGGCGAACACCGTGCGGTCGTACCGGAGTTGCGAGAGCTCCTCGGCCGGCATCCACTGCGGGAGCGGTTCGCCGCCCTGCTGATGCGGGCCCTGTTCGCCGACGGAGGCCAAGCCGAGGCGCTGCTGGTGTACGAGCAGGTACGGAGCCACCTGGCGGAAGAGCTGGGCACCGACCCGTCGGCGGAACTCGCCGCTCTCCACCGGGAGTTGCTGACCCTCGATCCCACGCCCGCGCCCATCGCACCGCCCGCCCCGCTGACGGCGTTCGTGGGCCGCTGCGGCGAGGTCACCGAGGTCGCCGGCCTGATGCGCGTGGCCCGCCTGGTGACGCTGACCGGACCGGGCGGAGTCGGCAAGACCCGGCTGGCCGCCGAGGTCGCCGCCGCCACGGACGACGAGGTGTGCTTCGTGGAACTCGGCCCGCTGCGCGACCCGCGTGTGCTGCCGCAGACCCTGCTCGGCGCGCTCGGGCTGCGCGAGCGGGGACTGCACGCGGCCGACCCCGGCGGCCAGGGCGCACTCGACCGGCTCACGGCCGCCCTTTCGGGCCGGACACTGCTGATGGTCCTCGACAACTGCGAGCACCTGGTGGAGGAGACCGCCGTCCTCGCGGCCCACCTGCTCACCACCAGCCCCGGGCTGCGCGTACTGGCGACGAGCCGCGAGCCGCTCGGCGTCATCGGCGAGCACCTGCACACCGTACGGCCGCTCGACGACGCCGCGGCCGTCGAGCTGTTCACCGACCGGGCCCGTGCGGTACGGCGCGCCTTCGTGCCCGACCCGGAGGCGGTGCGTCGGGTCTGCGCGGCGCTGGACAACCTGCCGCTGGCCATCGAGCTGGCCGCGGCCCGGCTGCGCACGCTGACCCTGGAGGAGCTGGCAGACCGGTTGCAGGACCGGCTGGGCGTCGCCGCGCGGGGCAGCCGGACAGCCGACACCCGGCACCGGACGCTGCGATCGGTGGTCGCCTGGAGCTGGGACCTGCTGGACCCGCCGGAGCAGCAGGCGGCCCGGCGCTTCTCGGTGTTCGCGGCGGGCGCGACCACGGACACCGCCTGCCGCGTGTGCGGCACCGACGACGACACCCTGGTGGCGCTGGCCGACAAATCCCTGCTGGAACGGTCGGCCGGCCGCTACCGCATGCTGGCCACGATCCGCGCCTACGCCGCCGAACGCCTCGGGGAGGCGGGGGAGGAGAGCGACACCCACGCGTCCCACGCCCGCACCCTGCTCGAATTCCTCCGCACCACCGAGCCGTTGCTGCGCGGCCGGGACCAACTCACGTGGTTGGACGCCTTGTCGACGGAGCAGCCCGAGCTGCTGGCTGCCGTGCGCCGGGCGGTCGGCGCGGGGGAGTTGCGTAGCGCGCTCGAGCTGCTCGGCGCGGCCTCGACGTACCTGTGGATCCGGGGAGCCGCCGAAGCGTTCGCGGTCCAGGCCGTCGCCGTACTGGACGCCCTGGGCGACGATGTGCCGGACGGGCTGGGCGAGGAGTACGCGTTGTGTGTGCTGCTGGCCGCGTCCGGGCCCGACGGGCGGCGGACCTGGCGCCGTCACCGGGAGGCCGCGGGGCGGGCGCTGACCGCGGCCTGGTCGGGGACAGACTCCGGCCGGTGGCCGGCCGGGCTGCTGCAGTGGATGATGCACCAGGCGAGCGACGGCGACGCGCCCGCCGCCCACGCCCTCGTCTCCGCCCAGCGGGACCGCTCCGAACCCTGGACCAGGGCGGTTGCGCACTATGTCGCCGCCTACGGCCCGCTCGGTGACGGCGACCACCCCGCGGCCGAACAGGGCTTTCGGACGGCCGCCGAGGGGTTCCGGGCGCTGGGCGAGCGCTGGGGCGCCGCGCTGGTCCTGGACGCGCTGGCCGGCCTGGCCGGTGCGCGGGGCGCTCGCGCGGAGGCGGCCGCGCTCACCGACGAGGCGTTGGGCCTCGCCGAGGAGCTGGGCGCCCTGGAGGACTGCGCCGACCTCCTGGTCAACCGCGGGGACCTGCGGGTGGCCGCCGACCCGGAGGCGGCCCGAGCCGACTACGCCCGGGCCGCCGAGTACGCCCGCCGGGCCGGCAGTGAGCCCGCACTTGCGGCGGCCCGCCGGGGGCTCGCGGACATCACACTGCTGGACGGGGACACGGCCGCGGCACGGGAGCTGTACACCCGTGCCCTGGAACGGCTCGACCCGCACTGGGTGAAGGGCATCGGCAACCGCGTCCGCACCCTGGCCGGGCTCGCCCGGATCGCCCAGACGGCCGGCGACACGGCCGGCGCCAGGACCTGGTACCGGGAGGCGGCGGAGTCCGCCGCCTTGCCAGGCCGCGAACTGCCCGAATCACTGCGCATGCTGGGCTTGCCGGAAGCACTGGTGGAGGCGGTGAGCCGACGGTGAACGGCCGGTGAGCGCGCGGGCGCAGGCTCGGGGACATGACGAACACCGACACTCCGAAGAACCTCAGCGTCCTCATCTCCGGCGCTTCCGTCGCGGGCCCCGCGCTCGCCTACTGGCTGCACCGCCACGGCTTCCGCCCGACCCTCGTGGAACGGGCCCCAGCCCTGCGGGACGGCGGCTACGCCGTCGACTTCCGCGGCGAGGCGCACCTGACCGTGCTGCGCCGCATGGGCATCCTTCCCGACCTGGAACGCGCCCGCACCGGCATGGGCGCGATGAAGTACGTCAACGCCGACGGCAGGCCGGTGGCGTCCCTCCCGGCCGACCTGTTCACCGGGGACGTCGAGATCCTCCGCGGCGACCTGGCCCGCATCCTGTACGACACCACGAAGGAGTACACCGAGTACCTCTTCGGGGACTCGATCGCCTCCCTGACCGAGGACGCGGACGGCGTGACCGTCACTTTCGAGCGTGCCGCACCGCGCCGCTTCGACCTGGTGATCGGCGCCGATGGTCTGCACTCCACCACCCGGCGTCTGGCCTTCGGCCCGGAGGAGCGTTTCGTGAAGCACCTCGGCGTCCACTGCGCGATCTTCACCACCGAGAACCACCTCGGGCTCGATCACACCGGCCACGCCTACCGCACCGCGGGCCGCATGGTCGCCCTCTACAGTGCCCGGCACAACGCGGAGGCCAAGGCCGTGTTCTACTTCGCCTCTCCGCGCGGCGAACTCCCGCACCGGGACGTCACCGCCCAACAGGCCGTACTGACGCAGGAGTTCAGAGGCAACGGCTGGCAGAGCGACCAGCTCCTCAGGGAGATGCGGTACGCGCCCGACTTCTACTTCGACTCGGTCGCCCAGGTCCGCATGGAAACCTGGTCCCGCGGCCGGGTCGCCCTGGTCGGCGACGCCGCGTACTGCCCGTCCTCCCTGTCGGGCATGGGCTCCGGCCTCGCCCTGGTGGGCGCCTACGTCCTCGCCGGCGAACTCGCCGCCGCCCGCGGCGACCACTGCGTGGCCTTCACCCGGTACGAGCAACGGATGCGCGCCTACGCCGAGGGCTGCCAGAAGATGGGCGACGGCGTAGCCGGCCTCATGGTCCCCGGCAGCCGCCTCATGGCCACGCTCCTGAACCGCTACTACAAGTTCCTGCCGTACCTGCCCGGCAAGAACCTCCCCGCCAAGATGGCCCGCAAGGCGGCGGAGGGGATCACCCTGCCGGACTACCCGTAGCGGCGGTGGTCATGACTCGTACGAGGCCGAGGGGGCCGGCCTGTCGCCGGCCCCCTTTCCGCGACCCGGTCGGCGTTCGCGTGCAGTAGCAGGTCCGACTGTTCCGCCCTTTGTCGAGCAGGGCCCGGATCACTGCGGCGGACAGGCGGTTCTTGCACAGGAATCGTCAGTGACCGGTAGCCCGCAGGGGTGGAAGTTCGGGGCCGCCTGGCCGGCGGTCAAGAGTGCGGCCGGTGCCGTCGTCCGGCAGGGCCGTTGCCGAGTGGTCGGGTCAAGCCGTGGCATTCACGTCGGCCCAGTGGATTGCGTGTCCCGGCTCCTGACGGTCGCCGTGCGCGGCGGTGATCTGCTGGATGATCTCCAGCCCACGGCCGTGCTCGTAGGGCGCGCGGCCGGCGGCCCAAGCGCCGTGCGTCGCGGCAGGGCCTCCGTCGGAGACTTCGATGTGCACACGACGCTTGCCCAGGTCACGGCTCAGTTCGAAGTTGAGTGGGGGCTGGGCGTGCTCCACGGCGTTGGTGACGAGTTCGGAGACGGTCAGCAGCACCGAGTCGGCCGCCTCATCGGCGATTCCCCAGTCCGCGAGGACCTCTTCGGTGATCTTGCGGGCTTCTCCGGCGGCTTCCAGGCGGTGTGCCAGAGGCCAGGCTCGGCCCGATGCCGGCGGGCGCGGGGCGGCCTGCCAGGGGGAGGGGGCTGGGGCGAATTCGCAGGCCACGGTCGTCACCTTCTTCCGGCGCCGGGTGGCGCGTTGACTCTGACCAGGGCTCCTTTCAGCCTCAAACTTGTATATATAACACTCTATATAGACAGTCTATATAGAGTGTGATATATGTGGACATATGGATGAGGAGCGTGAAGAGAGTCCCAAGGAGGTGGCGGCGGCGCTGCACGAGCTGGTCTCCGGGATGGCCTGGTACCTGATGTCGAACTGGCAGGGCATGAGTCTGACGACGGCTGCGACGCTCGCCAGGCTGGAACGGGAGGGTCCGATCCGGCTGACCGCGCTTGCCGCGCTGGAGGGCCTCGCGCAACCGTCGATGACCGTGCTGGTCGATCGGCTGGAAGCCCAGGGTCTGGCATCGCGAGTGGGTGATCCCGAAGACGGTCGGGTACGGCTCGTCGCCATCACGGATGCCGGGCGTGAACTGCTGGCCGAGCGCCGCCGGGCGGGGGATGCCTGGGTGGCGGACCTGCTGGGCGTATTGCACGAACAGGAGCTGCAAGCCCTGGGCGCGGCCACACGGACGGCTCTGCCCATCGTCCGGCGCATGCTTCGGGCGACTCCGGGGTCCCGCGCCACCGGTGGCGGCCCGGCTTCCTGAACCCCCGAGGTGCCCTCTTCGGCGTCCCCTCCAGCAGGCGCACCTGCCCCGTCGCCCCGTCGCGCCTTGTGCGTGCCGGGCTCCGGTCCAGGCACCTGCCGTTGTCGGACTTGCAGAAAGGGCGGAAAACGATGAGCACCATCTCGGCACCCGGAACCGACGCCCCGTCGACTGAGGTACCGGAGTTTCCCATGCCTCGGGCGGGCGCCTGTCCGTTCGATCCCCCGCCGGCCCTGCGCAGCCTGCAGAAGCAGGCCCCCATCAGCCGCGTGCGGCTGTGGGACCGCAGCACCCCATGGCTGGTCACCCGGTACGAGGACCTGCGTGCCCTGCTGTCCGATCCGAGGATCAGCTCGGACAGCACCCACCCGCACTACCCGCATCAGAGCGCGGGCCACAAGGAGCGCCGGAAGCATGCGCGGACTTTCATCGCGATGGACGATCCGGAGCACGCCCGGCTGCGCGGGATGGTCACCGCGGCCTTCTCCATCAAGCATGTGGAGGCGCTGAGGCCGGTCGTCCAGAGGATCGTCGACGGTTCGATCGACGCCATGCTGGCCGGACCGAAGCCGGCGGACCTGGTCCAGGCGTTCGCGCTGCCCGTGCCGTCGCTGGTGATCTGCGAGCTGCTCGGTGTCCCGTACGCCGACCACGACTTCTTCCAGGCCAACACCAAGATCCTGGTCAAGCGCACCACGACGCCCGAGGAGGCACGGACGGCCGGCGGGCGGCTGGTCGACTACCTGGACCGGCTGATCGGCGACAAGCTCGCCCACCCGGCCGAAGACCTGGTCTCGACCCTGGCCGCGCGGGTCGCCGCCGGTGAACTCTCCCGCCACGAAGCGGCCGACACGGGGGTCCTGCTGCTCATCGCAGGGCACGAGACCACCGCGAACATGATCGCGCTGGGCACCCTGGCCCTGCTGCAGCACCCCGACCAGCTGGCACGGGTGCGCGAGAGCGACGATCCGAAGGCAGTCGCCTCGGCGGTCGAGGAACTCCTGCGCCACCTGAACATCGTGCACGGCGGACGACGCCGAGTGGCCCTGGAGGACATCGAGATCGGTGGCGTGACCATCCGCGCCGGCGACGGCGTCGTCCTCGCCAACGACATCGCAAACCGTGATCCTGCCGCCTTCCCCGACCCCGACGACCTGAACGTGGACCGCAACGCCCGCCATCACGTGGCTTTCGGCTTCGGTGTGCACCAGTGCCTGGGCCAGCCGCTGGCCCGGGTGGAACTGCAGGTCGTCTACGGCACGCTCTACCGCCGCATTCCCACCCTGCAGGTGGCGGCGGACCTCGCCGAGATCCCGTTCAAGCACGACGCGGGCGTCTACGGCGTCTACGAACTGCCTGTCACCTGGTGAGTGCGGCCGGGTGCCGCGCAGGAAGGGAGGACCCGATGAAGGTGATCGTCGACCTGAACAAGTGTGTGGCCTCCGGCCAGTGTGTGCTGACCGTGCCGGAGGCGTTCGACCAACGCGAGGAGGACGGCATCGTCGTCCTGCTCACCGAGAACCCGCCTGAACGCCTGACTGACGACGTCCGGCAGGCCGTCGCCCTGTGCCCGGCCCAGGCGATCTGGGTGGCGGAGCAGGAGAACAGGCAATGAAGCGGATCGTCGTCGTCGGAGCCTCGGCCGCAGGCCTGACCGCGGCCGAGACCCTCCGCCGCCGAGGCTGGGACGGCCACCTCACTCTGATCGGCGATGAGCCCCGTCCGCCCTATGACCGGCCCCCGCTCTCCAAACAGATCCTCACCGGCGCCTCGGAACCCGAACGGGCCACCCTGCGCTCCCTGCAGGATCTTGCGCGGCTGGAGGCCGACCTGCGGCTCGGACAGCGCGCAGCCGCCCTCGACATCCCGGGCCGCCGGGTGCGCCTGGCCAACCGCGAGAGCATCGGCTTCGACGCTCTGATCATCGCCACCGGTGTGGCCCCCCGGCGCCTCCCCGACAGCGACCTGGCCGGGGTTCACGTCCTGCGCACGCTCGACGACGCGCTCGCCCTGGGTGCCGCGCTGCTCACCGGGCCCAAGGTGGTGGTCGTAGGCGCCGGATTCCTCGGCACCGAGGTTGCCGCGGCGGCCCGGACCATGGGCCTGGAGGTGACCGTGGCCGAGCCGGAGCCGGTTCCGGTGCACCGCCCGTTCGGGGACCGCATCGGCGCGCTCGTCGCCGAACTGCACCACGACCACGGAACGCGCCTGCGCTGCGGGGTGCCCGTGCGCCGCCTGCGCGGAACGGGCGGCCGGGTGACCGCCGTGGAACTCGGCGACGGCACGAGTGTGCCGGCCGACGTGGTCGTCCTGGCCCTCGGCGCCACCCCCGCGACCGGCTGGCTGGCAGGTTCGGGCCTGCGCCTGGGAGACGGAGTGCTGTGCGACGCGCTCTGCCAGGCCGCTCCCGGCATCTACGCCGCCGGCGACGTCGCCTCCTGGCACAACCCGCACTTCGGCACCCGGATGCGCCTTGAGCACCGGATGAACGCCACCGAACAGGCCATGGCCGCGGCCGGAAACCTGCTCGGCGACGCCACCCCGTTCGCATCTGTGCCCTACTTCTGGACCGACCAGTACGACACCAAGATCCAGGCATACGGCGTCTTCCCGCCCGGCGCGACGCCGCGGATCGTCCACGGGGACCCGTCGGACGGTCACTTCGCGGCCGCCTACGGTCACCACGGCAGGGTGGTCGGCGTACTCGGCTGGAACGCCCCGCGCCAGGTACGCACCCTGCGCCGGCTGGTCGTCGAACGCGCGCCATGGACATCCCTCGCGGCAACTCCCGCGCCCCGCTCCGCGACCATGCACTGACCCTCGGGTCCGCACAGGAAGCAGGAGGACAGCCGGTGACCACCGACGGAACCCCCCGCCCGGCAGGCAGCTCCTCCGCCGTCCGACCCCGCGGCCGCCGTGCCCGGATCACCGCCGACCACCCCCGCTACAAATGGGTGGCACTGACCAACACCACGCTCGGCGTGCTGATCGCGACCGTCAACGCCTCGATCGTGCTGATCTCACTGCCCGGGATCTTCACCGGCATCCGTCTCGACCCGCTCCAGCCGGGCAACGTCAGCTATCTGCTGTGGATGCTGATGGGCTACCTGCTCGTCACCGCCGTGCTGGTCGTCACCCTCGGCCGGCTCGGCGACATGCGGGGCCGGGTACGCACCTACAACGCGGGGTTCGTCATCTTCACCGTCACCTCGGTGATCCTCTCCGTGGATCCGCTCCACGGCGTGGGCGGGGCGCTGTGGCTGATCGGATGGCGGATCGTGCAGGCCGTCGGCGGTTCGATGCTGATGGCCAACTCGACCGCGATCCTCACCGACGCCTTCCCCGCCCGGCAGCGCGGCATGGCGCTCGGCGTGAACATGGTCGCCGGCATCGCCGGCACGTTCATCGGCCTGGTCCTCGGCGGCGTGCTCGTGCAGTGGCAGTGGCGCTACATCTTCTGGGTCAACGTGCCGATCGGGCTGATCGGCACCGTGTGGGCGTACAAGTCCCTGCACGAGACGGGCACCCGCACCCCCGGACGGATCGACTGGTGGGGCAACCTCACCTTCGCCGCCGGGCTCACCGCACTGCTGGCGGCCATCACCTACGGCATCCAGCCCTACGGCGGACACACCATGGGGTGGACCAGCCCCTGGGTACTCGCCGGCCTCATCGGTGGCACGCTCACCCTGGCCGTCTTCTGCATCGTGGAGAGGAGAGTCGCCGAACCGATGTTCCCGCTGCGGCTGTTCCGCAACGCCGCCTTCGCCGGCGGCAACGCGGCCACCCTGCTGGGCGCGATCGCCCGCGGCGGCCTGCAGTTCATGCTCATCATCTGGCTACAGGGCATCTGGCTGCCGCTCCGGGGCTACGACTACGCCGACACCCCGCTGCTGGCGGGCCTCTACCTGCTGCCCCTGACCATCGGCTTCCTGGCGGCCGGACCGATATCCGGAGCCCTGTCGGACAGATTCGGCACCCGGCCGTTCGCCGTCGCCGGATGTCTCGTGATGGCCGCCTCCTTCGCCGGGCTTCTCCTCCTGCCCACCGACTTCACCTACGGCCTCTTCGCCGTCCTGGTCTTCCTCAACGGCCTCGGAAACGGGCTGTTCGCAGCGCCGAACACCTCGATCATCATGTCCAGTGTCCCGCCGGACGCCCGCGGCGCAGCCTCCGGCATGCGCGCCACCTTCCAGAACGCCGGCACGGTGCTGTCCATGGGCGTGTTCTTCTCCCTGATGGTCGCCGGACTGGCCGGCTCGCTGCCGCACACCCTCGGTTCCGGCCTCACCGCCCAGGACGTTCCCGCCCCAGCCGCTCACACCGTCGCCTCGCTGCCGCCGGTCGAGGTCCTGTTCGCCGCCTTCCTCGGCTACAACCCCGTCCAGCACCTCCTCGGCCCGGCCGTCCTCGGCCACCTGCCACCGGCCAACACCGCCATCCTGACCGGACGAGACTTCTTCCCCCACCTGATCTCCCGGCCCTTCCACGACGGTCTGGTCGTCGTCTTCACCCTGGCCATCGCCATGGCCCTCATCGCCGCGGCCACCTCGTTGATCCGAGGACGCACCCGGACCACACCCGAGGCACCCACCACCAGCACCACGCCGACAGACTCCGCCACGGGAGCTGACCGCCGCCCCGAACGAGCCCATTCCTCTTCGACGGCGACCAGGACACGCGGAGACCACGGTTCGCCGGGCGGGGACGGGCGGGAAGCCGGAAGGGCCGGCGGCCGGCATGTTGATGTGACGCCGGGCCGGCGAAGCGCCGGAGCGCGCTCGGACGATGCTCTCGCGCCTCCGCGGAAAGCCGGGCAGCAGCGACGTACCGGTCGCTGAGCGAGGAGCCACAGTGTTAGAAAAGGGGTATGAGCGGACGTTCCCGCCGGTCATGGGCGAGAGCGTCGCCGCCGCCGGGCACACGGTGGTCATCCGGCCCGTCTCGCGGTCCTGGTCCGGGGCCCCGGCCGTCACGGGCACGCCGTTCTTCGCCGTCTCTGAGCGTCCGCACGCTCGCTGCGCAGGTGTTTCTGCTGCAGGCCCTCATCCTGCTGGTGGTGGTCGCGGTGGCGGCCGTCGCCCTGATGGTGCAGGGGTGGCGCGACGCGGAGCGCGACGCAAGGAACCGCTCACTGGCCGCGGCGGAGGGATTCGCCGACGCGCCGGGCACGGCTCTCGCGCTCCGCTCACCGGATCCGACCGCACGACTGCAGGCGGCTGCGGAGCAGGCGAGGCGCGGATCCGGCGTCGATTTCGTCACCGTCCTGGACAAGCAGGGGGTCCGGCTCACCGACCCCGTGCCCGCCCTGATCGGTACGAAGGCCCAGGGCGTCGGCCGAGCCGCCGCGGGGCAGACGTTCACGGAGACGTTCCACGGCCGGCCGACCGACGCCGTGCGCGCGGTCGTCCCCGTGAAGGATGCGAACAGCCGCGTGGTCGGCATGGTGAGTGCCGGGATCCAATTCGCCACTCTGGGACATGTGCTGAACGAGCAGCTGCCGATGCTGCTCGGTTCGGCGGCGGGGGCACTCCTGCTCGCGACCGGCGGCACGGCTCTGGTCAGCAGGCGGCTGCTACGGCAGACCCACGGACTCGGCCCGGCCGAGATCACCCGCATGTACGAGCACCACGATGCCGTGCTGCACGCGGTGCGCGAGGGGGTCCTGATCGTCGGCGGCGACGGTCGAGTGCTGCTCGCCAACGATGACGCACGCAGGCTGCTGCACCTTGCCGAGGACGCCGACCAGCGGCAGGTGACGGAGCTGGGACTCGGGCCCGACCTGACACGGCTGCTGGTGTCGGCCGAAGCCGCGTCCGACGAGGTGGTCCCGGCCGGAGACCGGCTGCTGGCCGTGAACATCCGCCAAACCGCACCCTACGGCGGCGTGCAGGGCCTGGTCGCCACCTTCCGAGACACGACGGAGCTGGCAGCCCTGTCCGGCCAGGCCGAGGTGGCGCGGAGCCGGCTGTCGTTCCTGTACGAGGCCGGCACGCGGATCGGCACCACGCTCGACGTGCGGCGTACCGCGGAGGAACTGGCCGAGACGGCCGTCCCGCGCCTGGCGGACTTCGCCACCGTGGAACTCCTCGACTCGGTGCTGAAGGGCGAGGAGCCCACCAGCGCCGTCACCCGGATGCGGCGCACAGCACTGCGCGGGGTGGAGGCCGGGCATCCGCTGCAACCGGTGGGCGATCTGATTCATTTCGTCATGGCCGACACGCCGATGGTGGCTGCACTGCGACAGGGCAAGGCCGTCCTGGTTCCGGACCTGCACGCCGCCCAGGACTGGCGGGCCCAGGACCCGGAGGGGGCACGGCAGGCTCTGGACCACGGCATCCATTCCCTGATCACGGTGCCTTTGCGAGCCCGAGGAGTCGTCCTCGGCATGGTCAACTTCTGGCGGGGCGCAGACTCTGCCCGGTTCGAGGAGGAGGACGTTGCGGTGGCCGAGGAACTGGTCGCCCGGACGGCCGTCGCGATCGACAACGCACGCCGGTACTCCCGCGAGCACGCCATGGCCGCGACGCTGCAGCGCAGTCTGCTGCCCTCGGGCCTTCCGGATCAGGAGGTACTGGAGATCGCCTCCCGCTACCTGCCGGCGCAGTCCGGCGTGGGTGGTGACTGGTTCGACGTGATCCCCCTGCCCGGCTTCCGGGTTGCCCTGGTCGTCGGTGACATCGTGGGGCATGGGCTGCATGCAGCGGTGACCATGGGACGGCTGCGGACCGCAGTACTGAACTTCTCCTCACTGGACCTGTCCCCGGACGAACTGCTCGGTCATCTCGACGAGATGGTGACCTGGCTGGACACCCAGACGGCGGACGCCGATGACGACCGCGCACCGCTCACCGGTGCCACCTGCCTCTACGCCATCTACGATCCGGTCGACGGGCGCTGCACTCTCTCCCGGGCCGGGCACCTCGCACCGGCCGTGGTGGATGCCCGGGGCGGGGTGACCTTCCCCGACCTTCCCTTGTCACCGCCCCTGGGAGTGGGAGGGCATCCCTTCGAGAGCGGCGAGCTGGAACTGCCGGAGGGCAGTCGCCTCATCCTGTTCACGGACGGCCTGATCGAGGCCCGCGGACGGGACATCGACGAGGGCCTGGAGATGCTTCGCTCGGCCGTCGCCGAGGCGGGCCGGACGCCGGAGGACACCTGCCGCGCCCTGGTCGAGACGATGCTGCCCGAGCATCCCGGCGACGACGTGGCGCTGCTCGTGGCCCGGACCCGGCTCCTCGACCCGTCCAGTGCCGCGACCTGGGACGTGCCCTTCGACGCGATGGCCGTGTCCCGAGTACGCACGGAGGTCAGCCGTCGGCTGGCAGACTGGGGCCTGGAGGACTCGGCGTTCGCGACGGAGCTGATCCTCAGCGAACTCCTCACCAACGCGATCCGGTACGGCGCTCCGCCCGTACGCGTCAGGATCCTGCTGGGCCGCACCCTGGTCTGCGAGGTGTCGGACCGCAGCAACACCTCACCCCGGCTGCGGCGCGCGGCCACCACCGACGAAGGCGGCCGCGGCCTGTTCCTGGTCTCCCAGTACGCGGACCGGTGGGGGACACGCTATGCGGCCGACGGAAAGGTGATCTGGGCCGAACAGATCCTCGGCAGCACCCGGGAACCGGATGTGACGGCCCTGATCGATGAGATGGCCTGGTGAGAGGGCCCGCGCGTGTCCTCGGCCGGTGCCGTCGGCGGACCCGCCGCCAGCTGAGTCGCCTCCCGAGGAGACACGCCACCGAGACGACCGACCCCGACCCTCGACCGAAGCCGCAGGCGTCCCCGACGTGGGTTGCGGCCCTGGCCGTACGGGCGTTACCTGGAAGTACCGGCGGTGAAGCGAGCGCATGGTGGCCACGGCACAGTCCGAGGGCCCGCGCTTTTCTGTGCGTCCCCCCGGCAGCGGCCGTCCCTCGCCGCCGCCGCACAGCCATCGACGCGGAGGTGAGCCAGGTGAAAGCCGTCGTTTACGAGAAGCCCTTCAGCGTGACGGTGAGGGACGTCGACGACCCGAAGATCCAGCATCCGAACGATGTCCTGGTACGGGTCACGTCGACCGCGATCTGCGGATCCGACCTGCATATGTACGAGGGCCGCACGGCGGCCGAGGCGGGCATAGTCTTCGGGCACGAGAACCTCGGCATCGTCGAAGAGGTAGGCCCGGGTGTGACGTCCCTGTCCAAGGGCGACCGCGTCGTCATGCCGTTCAATGTCGCCTGCGGATTCTGCAAGAACTGCCTTGCCGGGAAGACCGGATTCTGCCTGACGGTCAATCCGGGGTTCGCCGGCGGAGCCTACGGCTATGTGGCGATGGGCCCGTACAAGGGCGGCCAGGCAGAGCTGCTGCGGGTGCCGTTCGCCGACTTCAACTGTCTGAAGCTGCCGCCGGGCGACGAATTCGAAACCGACTTCGTGCTGCTCGCCGACATCTTCCCGACCGGCTACCACGGGTGCGAACTCGCCCAGGTCGTCCCCGGCGAAAGCGTGGCGGTCTTCGGTGCAGGACCCGTGGGACTCATGGCCGCCTACTCCGCACTGCTGCGCGGTGCCTCGAAGGTGTTCTCGGTCGACCGGGTGCCCGAACGTCTCGCCAAGGCGGAGCAGATCGGGGCGATTCCCATCGACTTCACCAAGGGCGACCCGGCCGAGCAGATCAAGGAACAGACGAACGGAGAAGGAACCGACAAGGGCGTGGACGCCGTCGGGTACCAGGCCCAGGCGCACGACGCCAGCCATGAGGAACCCGCCATCGTGCTCAACGCGCTCGTCGAAACGGTGCGGCCGACCGGCATGCTCGGCGTGCCAGGCCTCTATGTGCCCTCGGACCCGGGCGGTCCCGATGAGCACGCCAAGCACGGCCAACTGCTGGTCTCCATCGGCCGGATGTTCGAGAAGGGGCAGCAGATGGGCACCGGCCAGTGCAACGTCAAGCGGTACAACCGCCAGCTGCGCGACCTGATCATCGCCGGGCGGGCCAAGCCCAGTTTCGTGGTCTCCCACGAATTCCCGCTGGACCAGGCGCCGCAGGCGTACGAGAAGTTCGACAAGCGGATCGAGGGATACACCAAGGTGGTACTGCACCCCGGTCACGCCCTTGCGGCGTGAGACATGGGTCCGTGGCACGCACGCGTGCCACGGACCTGTCCTCCCAGAGGCGCCGCACCTTGCCGTGGCCGGCGCGCTTCGCGCACGGATTCTCGCGGGAGAGTGGGAGATCGGGGAGCGCCTGTCCTCCCGGGCGTAGCCGGCCGAGGTGTACGGGGTCGGGCGCAACGTGACGCGGAGGGCTGACCCTCCTCAATGTCCTGTTGCCGCTTCGCACTATGGGCACCTTGCCCAAGGAAACAGATACCGAACTCGTGTGCTGAGGGCCGCCGCATCGTGTGCTCGCAGAAGGCCGGCGTGGTACAGGAAGGAGGCCACAGCCCCTGAGGAGGCTGCCGGTATCTCGCGGGATAAACCGATTTCGGCGATAGTCGGCCGCCGGCCTCCGGACCGCTGATACACAGGTGCCATGGCAGCCGACGACTCCGGAGAGTTTCAAGCAGGGCAGTCGGGACTTCTCGTGAAGGTCCCTGAGGCGGAATCCGCAGTTCGAGCATGGCGTGACCGGCTGGACCCTTCGGCCCGCGCGGGTATCCCCGCTCACGTCACCGTGCTCTTCCCGTTTCTCGGGGAAAGCCGTATCGACAGCGATTCCCTTGCTGCCATCGGCGAGGTGATGGGACGTCACCAATCCTTCGAGGCACGGTTCGAGCGGTGCGGGCGGTTTCCCGGGATTCTGTATCTCGTCCCCGAACCAGATGCATCGTTCCGCCGCCTCACCGAGGCGATCGCGGATCGATGGCCTGAGACCCCGCCGTTCGGCGGCAGGTTCGACGCCGTCGTTCCGCATCTGACTGTTGCCCAGGGGCAGGACGATGCCGTCCTTGACGAGGTCGCCGCCGACCTTCGCGGCCGGCTTCCCGTCGTTGCCCGCGTATCGGCGGTCGATCTCTTCGTGCACGACGGAACACGGTGGCAGGAGCGGGCGTCGTTCGCGCTCCGTTGACGTCGCTTTCGTCGGTCGGCCAGCCGGTGCTCGGCGGTCTCTACTCGGTTCCGCGGTCCAGAACGCGGCGGGCCGCCTCGGCCTCTGCCGCGGGCGGGGACAGCTCGTCGAGGGTGTCGAGCTCGTCGTCCGATTCCAGTTCCCGTTCCCAGGCAGCCGCGAGCTGTTCCTGTTCCTCGCGCGGCTTGGCGCCGATGGACTCCCGGTGTTCCGGGTCCAGGGCCGCCAGAAATCGTCCGACCGGGTCCGTCGACATGCCGTGCTCCTTGTCACCGAAAAGGGTGCCCATTGCGGCCCAGCATGGCCAACAGGTGCCGTACCGGACGGCCGACACGGCCTGTTGCCACCCGGATGGCCCCCGTCACCCATTTGCCCCGTTCCGTGCGCGCACCGTGGTGCAGCTGAAGGAGGAGCGCCGCCGGCCCGCTCGATGAGTTCGTACATCTTGCTACGCGTGAGCTTCTCCCTGCTCCCGGGCGTCGGGCCGGTTCGTTCGCCCCCGGCTGGCCGGGTCAGTCCTCTTCCATCAGATCCAGGTCCGGCGGGACCAGCGTCGTCGACTCCACCAGGCCCTTGAGCAGGTTGTGCAGCAGGCTGTTGTCCGAGGGGCGGCCGGCCGACGTGTCGTGCATCAGCGGGTAGGGGAATCCGGTGCCGTGCAGGCGCCGGCGTACCGCTTCGATGCGGTACTCGACCTTGCGCTCGCTCCAGGCCTCCTCAGGACGGAGGTAGCCGAGCTGATCGGCGGCGCGGCCATAGCTCAGCGGGCGCGGGTCCTCCTCGTACAGCAGATAGCGCTGGCCCAGCACGACCAGCAGCAGCCGCTCGTCCTCGTCCAGCGGCCATCGGTCGGGTGCCACGGTGTCGGCACGGCGACGGGAGACCAGGCCCTGGTCGTCGTGGCCCGTCACATACAGCTCGACCAGGTGCTCGCGGTAACCCGACCCCTTCACGAACAGCGGGGTGTACCCCGCTGCGAGCGGTACCGGCTCGCTGCTGCTGTGCAGCATGCGGCCACGCGGCAGCCGTAGCAGCTGCTGCCCGGTGTTCATGAGCCACCACTGTCGTCTGCGGTACGTCAGCTCGCCGTGCCGTCGGCTGACCCGTAGATCGTCCACTCCGACGCCCAGATCGACCTCGGGCCTCTCGCCACGGCCGAAGCGCACGGTCAGCCCCGGCCGCGGCGCCATCCTGATGCCGCCGGTGACGGTACGGGCGTGCAGGGTGCCGGGCCCCGTCGGGGCGACACCGCGCGCCAGGCTGTCGGAGAAGTGCATCGCCGGTCTCCTCGGGTGATGGCGCCAGGGCCTGTCCCCTGGTGAGGCGAGTACGCCCTGCCATGGTGCGCCCATGTGTTCGGGACCCGTCCCGACGGTGTGCCCCTGGAAAGACCGTGGAACGCAAAGAGCGTGAGAGGTCCATGCAGTGCGGGCGCAAGGCAAGTGGTGAGGGGCAGAGCAATGCGGATGGGTGCGCACCGGAGCGTCGTAGCCGTACTGGGCTTGTTCCTGACGGTGTCTCTCGCAGCCTGCGGGGCAGGGGCAGGGGCAGGGGCAGGGGGCGGCGGCTCGGTGGAGGGGGCCAAGTCGCCGTCCTCGTCGGCCGTTTCCTCACCGGCCCCGTCCGTCTCTCCGTCCACCGCTCCCTCCGTCCCGCGGTCCACTTGGGCCGCTTCTCCCGGTCCGGCATCCGCCGCAGGACGGGCTGCCGACGGTACCGACGTCGGTGCTTGTTTCGACGGGCGCTGCCAGATCCTCGTGACGAAGCAGCCGACGAGCATTCCGGTCGATGTCCGGTTCGGCGTCGGATCGCTGGAGGTCACGAGCATCACGGCGAGCTCGGTGGTCGTACAGGCCTCGGGCAACGGCGTGTTCCTGGCCACTTCGGTCAGCAAGGGAGGCATCAGCAGCCTGAACGGGCTGAGCTTCCGGGTGGCGGAACTCCACGACGGGAAGGTCGTACTCGATCTCTTCCCGAAGAAGTAGCCGGCTCGGAGCGGGTGGCCCGGATGCGCGTGCACGTCATGCCCCTAGTTCCGCTCGAGTCGGGCGACCGCCGCGGTGGCCAGCTGGGTGGCCAGGCGGCGTAGTGCTGCCGCCGACGTGTCGCCACCGACCGTCAGGTCGAGCGTCTCGACCGCCGTGCCGCCGTCCTGGTTGGTGAAAGGGCGATGGGCCACGCTGATCAGGCACGTGTGATCGCCGTCCGCGTCCGGCTCGACGACGGCGGTGCGTCCGCCGACGCGGGTGAACGTACCGTCGGACGCGCCGAGCGGTTGTCCGCGGTCGAAGCGCAGATCCACCCACAGTGGGCTGGTGGTGCTGTGCCAGCGGCAGCCCCAGTTGCCGAACGAGACGTCCGGGTGGTCGGCGTCGATTCCGGGTACGCCCTCCAGGACGCCCGGCGGGAGCACGGCGCAGGCGTCCTGGTGGATCAGCGAGTCGGCCGGCAGGGGCGTACGGCGCGTGATCTTGCCGTGGCCCAGGACCTGCAGCGCGTGATCGGTGGCACTGTCGGCCATCACGCACAACGGTGCCTTGTCTACCGCCTCTTGGCCGTCCTGTTTGGCCTGGACCACGATGCGGGTGTCGGGATCGGTGGTGGGCAGCAGGTCCTTGACGCACGTTGTGCCGTCGTCCGCCTCGTCCACCACCGCGATGCCGTGTACCGTCCGTTTGGGCGCGGACAGCTCCGAGCCGCCTCCGTTCTCGAACAGGATCTCCACGTCCACGGGGTCGCCCTCGCCGGTGTCCACCAGGACGTCGCAGCGGTCGAAGTTGCCGTAGGCGGGGTCCAGGTCCACCTCCCCGAACCGTCCGAACACGGACGGCTCGACCAGTGCACAGGGGTCGGCCGTACGGTGGTCGCCCCAGAGGAAGGCGGTGTGCCCCGCCCGCGTCGAACTGCCGTCCGGGGGCACCGCGGTGTCAGGACCGCCGGCCGGCATCCGGGCCACCAGGACGACGACGGCGCTCAGTACGGCGGCCGATCCCACCCCGAGGAGAAGGTTCCAGAACCGTCCGATCCCGGCCACCGCGCCCCGCGCCGTTCCGGCACAGCCGCTGAGCCCGCCGGACAGCGGTTCAGGCGCCGACCCGCCTTCATCCGCATTGCTCGGCACCGGCGCCGGCAGCGGATCCTGTGGCCCGGCGATCTCGCGGAGCATCTGGCGGGCCTCGACAGCGGTCGGCCGATCCTCGGGGTCGCGGGCCAGCATGGCCGGCAGGACGCTGCTCAACACGGCCAGGTCCGGGGCGAGTTCGACCTCTCCGCGGGCAGCCTGGCGGGCGATGACGTACGGGTCGGCGTCCGTGGCCGTGGCGTCGGGGCGTGGTGGCCGGCCGGTGACCAGGCGGTGCAGCGTGGCGGCCAGGGAGAAGACGTCCGAGGCGCGCTCGGGACGGCCCCGGACCACTTCGGGCGCGGCGTAGTCGGGGGTGTAACCGACGGTGTGCTTCGGGGTGATGGTCTCCGCGCCGCCGACCCGGCAGGCCGCGCCGAAGTCGGCGAGTTTGGCGAGACCCTCAGGGGTGACGACGATGTTGCCCGGCTTGACGTCGCCGTGCACGAGGCCCTGTGCGTGCAGTGCGGTCAGGGCGTCGGCGATCTGGACACCGACGCGGGCGGCGCGTTCGGGCGGCAGCAGCGGCCGGTTCTCCAGGCTGCCCCCGGAGACCCACTCCATCACCAGCCAGGACTCGCGGTTTCCCGGTCCGCGGCCCAGCCGGCGCGACCCCCCGGCGGGTAGCGCGAGTACGTCGTGAAGAGTGACGACGTGGGGATGGCCGAAGCGGGCCAGGGCGCGCGCCTCGGCCTCCAACCCGTCGAACAAAGCGGCCTCGTCCGCCGGGAGCAGCCGCTTGAGGACGACATCGCGCGGCAGGCGTTGGTCACGTGCCAGCCACACCTCGCCCATGCCCCCACGCAGAGGACCCCGCGTGAGCCGGTAGCGCCCACCCACCGTCGTTCCCAGGCGCACCGAGACGCCCCCTCACCCACGCTTCGGAAAACCGCTGTCTGCGGCAACCGAACGTAGTGGGTTACCGGGGCGTCACCGAGCGCTTTCACGCGATGTTCGCGTACATCATTCGTGCCGGCCGGTGCGCCGTAGTCGTGCGGGGGCGGACGGCTCACCTTTTCGCGCCACCCGGCGGCCGAACATGACGCCCACCACCACGCCGACCACCGCGAGCGCCACGGCGCCCAGGGCCGGCGTGCTCTCCTCGATACCGTCGAGAGCCCCGGTGAGCAGCAGGACGAGGAACAGCACGAGGCCGACCACCATCACACCGCCCCAGGCCGCTACGCCGGCCAGGACCGCGCGCTGCCCGTTCATACGGCGCCGCGTCCTGGCCATCTTCTCGACGACCTCCGGCAGGGCCACCCAGTCCTTGCCCCGCAGCCGCTCCCAGAGCGCCCGCAACTCCACCACGTCCTCGTTCAGCGCGAACACCGTCTTGCTGTTGATGTGGGGAAGCAGCATCTGGCGCCCGTCACGGTCGTAGAGCACGACATGCTCCGCGATCACGCCGGTGTCCACGACGGCGGACGGGTCGGACTGGACCTCGATGGCCTGGATGTCGGGCCACGCCGTGCTGCGCGCGCCGAACGGCCGCTTCACCGTGATGCCGTCCGGTCCGGTGAGGGTCGCGATGCGACCGGCCGCGATACGCATCAGGAGGAACAACAGGAGGAGGACGGCGGGAAGCCCGAGCAGCAGCCACAAGGGCGCGCCGCCCCGGGACAACTGCGCCAGCCCGCCCATGATCCCGACCAGTCCCAGACTGGGCACGGCCAGCCCGCCCATGCATCCTTCGGGAGCCCGGTACTCGGGGAAGTGCACGTCTTCGTCCATCGTCATCGTCTCTCGCCCGCCCTGAATCGCCTGTCCGCGCCCCTGCCTCGACCGGCCGGGACGCGGCCACACCGTAGGACCGGGCGCACGGGAGGGGTCCCGAAGGTCCGCGGCCCTCCGGAGGAAAGGGGCCGGCGATGCTGCCCCGATTGCCACTCCTGGGGTTGGCATGCAGGCCGTAGCAGACGGTGGCGGCGGACAGCCGGGTGTCTCAAGCATCGCACCGGCAGAAGGTGTGACAGTGGGACCGGTCCGGGAAGGTGCCGGCGCCCGGTCGCAGCCACGGCGAGACGTCCACCCGCACCATCGGCCGACAAGGCTTCACTCGGTGGGCGCGGTGGGGCGTGCACCGTCAATGCCGGCGCTGACCGAATGTTCAGCTCAGGTCGAGCGGCTGGCCGATGCCCAGCATGTTCCCCTCGCTGTCACGGAACCAGGCGCCGCGCGCTCCCCGTGCGCCCGGTGCGCGCGTGCTGAGGTAGTTCTCGACTTGTACGACTCCGTCGTGCGTCCGCGCGCCGCCGTACACCGAGGGAAGGTCGAACTCCTCGAACACCACACCGCGTCGCTTGAGTTCCGCAACGACCGCCTCGATGTCGTCCACCTCCCACGACATCTGCGTGAAGGTCCCGGGCGAGTTTCCCTCGGACCGGAACACCTGGAACTCCGCCCCTCCGCACCGATACAGCAGCCCGCCGGGGGCCTCCTCGGCGGGCTGCAGACCGAGTTGCTCGGAGTAGAAACGGCGTGCTCGGTCCAGGTCCTGGGCCGGAAGCCTGGTTGCCACCCGGCCTCGAGCCAATGGGTTCCTGTCGTCTCCGTTCATACTCCCAGTGTGAGGTGATCGGTGGCCGGAGAGGCGCAGGCACGAGGTGCCTGTCACGGCGACGACGTCGCCACAAGCTTCGACGGCTCGATCGAGTCCCCCACGGCATCAGTGGTCACTGCCCGGACAGACACAGCCGATCAGCTGACCAGCGCGTCAAGAGCCGCGCTCCAGCAGCCCGGCGAGGCCTTACGGGGTCACAGCCCGCCGACAGTGGGGAAGTTGCTCGACGGGATGTAGTGGTTGGCGAGGCCCGCGTCACGGTCGTGGCGGGGGCGACGGTGCGCCTCGGGGTCGCCGTACTTTGTGAGACGGCGACGGCCGGAGACGGTATCCCGGATGAAGGTCGCGGCTTGGGTGAGTAACGCGTTCATGATCGTTCCCCTGTGTAGGCGTGTTTCTTACTGGTGAGCATGCGCCTGTGACACGGGTGTCTACACCAGCTTTGAGCGGAACTTGAGCAAGCAGGGGGCTGGGATCCACACCCGGCGTTCGAATTGCGGCTGGGGCCAAGTCGGACGGCTTGCGGGTGACCGCATCCCGAAGCCGGTTCGTGTCGCACCCGGAGCAGCTCGCCGTGGGCCGGCCAGGTCGTAGACCAGGCGGCCGTGGCGGCCTGTGGCCGGCGCCGCCCCAGTAGCCTCGGCAATGCCCTCGGCACCGACGAACGGCGTGCGCCCGTCACCGGTGCGCAAACGGCCGGAAGGCTCCGACTTCGGAATCAATCCGCCCTACAGCACGCCCAGTGCAGGGACGCCGATGTTGAGCGGCCCCAAGCCGATGGGATCCGCAGGGCTGTACAGGGCACCCCCGGTGGGCGACCCGTCAGGGCCGGCACCCGTGGGCGGGGCCGGAGCCTGCGTAGGGTCAGCAAGCAGGCCACTCACCGCGACTGAATCGACACGAGGAGGGGCTGCCGACGAGTTGGGCGCGGATGCACCGAGGCCGCCAACAGCGAGAAGCGTGACAGCCGCGATCCGGGAAGACTTGAGCATTCATATCCTTCGAAGCGTCATGCCGAGCATGCGGAGTTTCGGGGCCGCGACGGTGCGATACGTGTGGCGGACATCCGAGCCGCACTGCTTGCCCTGCGCACCCGACGGCAACCTCTACGACTGGATCCCCGACGCGCAGAGCCCGAACAACGCGCGCGTCATCGTCGTCGCCCACGACCACACCGGAGCCGCCGAGTACCGGGATGGCGCGACGCCTGGCTCGGACCGTATCTTCGGCAGCAACGCCCTGAACATCTGGTACGCAACCAACTACGGCGAGGTCAACTCCGATCACCAGCAGCACAGCCCTTGATACGCCTGCATCGACGACATCAAGTCCTGGTCCAGCCACGAGTCGGCCGTCGACGGGCAGGCAGCCTCGCCCGGACGGCGCCGTTCGTGGTGGACCAGGGACAGGTCACTTGAGGTAGCCGAGGATCGTCATCATGCCGCTTTCCGAGTGGTACTGGTTGTGACAGTGGAGCATCCACAGGCCCGGGTTGTCGGCGTCGAAGTCGAGGACGAGTTTGCGGTGGGGGAGCACGATCGTTGTGTCCTTGCGCGTGCCGGCGGAGTCGATGCCGGCGAGCGCGAAGGTGTGACCGTGCAGATGGAGCGGGTGCCACATGTCGGTGGCGTTGATGAGAGTGAGCCGCACCCGTTCCCCGGCACGCACGGGGTGGCGCTTGTGCACGTCGTAGAGCTGGTGGTCGAAGCCCCAGTCGTACTTCTTCATGGTGCCGGTGAGCCTGATCCGCATCTCGCGGTCGGGCTCGCGCTCGTCCAACGCCACGGACTCGTCCGGTTCGAGGCGTCGTGCGGGCACGACGCGCCCGTTCAGTTCGTCCGGGCGGACGTTTCGCCCGGGAATGGCTCGTCCCGTGTCGGTGCGCAGCACGGCGAGAGCCTGGCCGTTCTTCCCCTCGGCGAGTGCGACCAGCGGGAAGACGCCGTCCTGGGCGGTGACAAGGACGTCGTACCGCTCGGCCATGCCGACGAGGAGGGCGTCGGTTTCTGTGTGCTCCACGGGATACCCGTCGGTATGAGTGACGGTCATGGTGTGGTCGCCCAGCGCCACCCGGAATGCGGTTTCGGAACCCGCGTTGATGATGCGTAGCCGGACGCGCTCACCCGGGCGGCACCGGAACACCGGGGGATTGGCCGGCAGTCGGCCGTTGGCGAGGTAGTACGGGTAGGCCACACTGCCTCCCTCACCGTCGAGCATGCGGCTGTGGGAACGGTGCAACACCCGAGAGGGGCCTGCCGGCCGGCGGCCGGGTCCGGGACCCATGGCCATGCCTCCGTCAGCCATGGAGGTGCCTGTGCCGGGCTGGAGTTGGTCGAGCACGCCTACCGGGGTGGAGCCGTCCACGCCGTCGACCCAGTCGTCCAGGACGATGACCCATTCCTTGTCGTAGGCGAGGGGTTCCCTGGGGTCGTCGACGATGAGCGGGGCGTACAACGCACGGTCGGGCTGGAGTCCGACATGGGAGTGGAGGAGATAGGTGCCCGGGTGGGAGACGGCGAAGCGGTAGGTGAAGTCGGCCCCCGGGCGGATGGCGTTCTGCGTCACGCCGGGGGCGCCGTCCATGTCGCAGCGCAGCCGCACTCCGTGCGCGTGGAGCGTGGTGGTGGCCGGCAGTCGGTTGGCGAGGGTGAGGTTCAGCATGTCACCGGCGGTGACGCGCACCACCGGACCGGGCAGCGTCTCGTTGTAGGCCCAGGTCCGGACGGTCCGCCCGCCCAGGTCCAGCCTGGACGGGGAGGCGGTGAAGGCGAACCTGCGCACGGGACCGGTACCGCGTCTCCGCTCGGCGGCAAGGACCTCCGGACCCGACGGGTCGACATATCCCTGGGTCCCTGACGGGCCGAAGTCGTTTCTGAGGGCGGTCCCCTCGGGGCGGTGGTACGGGCGGAGAGTGAAGTCGGTACGGGCAGGCAGGAGTCCGGCGCCGGCCGCAGCGAGCGGGGCACGGAGCAGGGTGCGCCGCGAAGGTGTGTGCATGGCTGCAATAAGACACGTTTTGTGGGGAGGTGGTGGGAAATACGGCGTTGCACGCCGGTAGTGTCGGCCTCCGGTGCCCCAGTCGGCGGTCGGTGCCTCTGGCCGCGTCGTGGAACGCCGGCCTGTCGAGTCTTCTCTCAGTCCAGCGGGCCTTGTTCGGCCTTCTGGACGCAGCGAGTCGATCGATTGCCCTATTGTCGGACTGAATTGCGAAGGAGGCGGGGGTTGTTCGCCTTCGGCTCCAAAGGGCTGGCCGGCTGGTGAGGCCAGCCCCGAGGTATCCGAGGACACGGTCCGTCGTGGAGGGCTCCTGATCAGGCCCCATCCGGCTCTAACGGGCCTGCTTGATTGCGCCAATTCGGATATTGGTGATACCAGGCATTTCCGCAGTCTCACTGCTCTGGATATGCGACCGAACCGGATATGTGATCGAGAGTGCGATAGTCCGATCTGCAGGTCTTGCTTTATTGCAGGGCGCGGTGGCGCTGCATCGGATCAGTTCAGATCAGCCACTCACGCCAGGGGTGACCAACTTAACACCCGCTGCGCTTGACGCGATTTTCTTTATCAGCCGAAAAAATCAATGGCATGTTCGAGGCTAGACTCCCGCCGAAATCAGCAACGAGGTAAAGGAGACTGGTTTGTCGACCAACGATTCCAGCGTGTCCTCGCGGACCGGCGGACTGCTGCTGCTCGGTGGGCCGCCGGGCGCCGGCAAGTCCGCCGTCGCCGAAACCCTCGCTTCGGCTGCCGAGCGGCCAACGGTCCACTTGCACACGGACAGTCTCTACATGTGGATTCGCTCGGGCTTCGTTCCGCCCTACCTTCCAGAAGCTCAGCGACAGAACGAGGTCGTCGTCAATGTCATGATCAACACGGCGTGCGCGTACGCGCGCGGCGGATACGACGTCGTCCTGGACGGCATCCTCGGTCCTTGGCTGCTGGAGCCTTTCCGCAAGACCTGCCAAGAGGGCAACCTCGCACTCTCCTACGCCGTCCTGCGGCCGAGCCTCGACGTGGCCCTCACGAGGGCAACCCGGCGGGAGGGAAGGCAGCTGAAGGAGATCGACCCCATCGTCGGCCTGTACGGCGCCTTCGAGTCCCTGGGGCCGTTGGAGAATCACGTAGTCGACTCGAGTGACCAGACGGTGGAGCAGACCGTTGCAGACGTCCTCGCCGGACTTCGCGCCGACCGCTTCGCCCTGGTGGCCGCAGAGCAGTGATCAGGGCAGGACCGTGTGCGGTGGTGCTGCAGGCGTCATTTCAGGTGCCAGGTGGTGGAGCGGATATCTCGGCAGCAGCGCAGGATAAGCGATCGGCTGTTCTGCCAACCGCACGTGATTTTGTACCAAGCGGGGTCGTGCGAGGCATGCGGCGTCATGCCGGTATCTCAGGCTCCGCATAGTGACGCAGATAGTCACGCAACTCCGGATCGAGCTCGGACAGGTCACCACCGTTGAGGGCACACCAGAGGCGGTTCTCGATCCAGAATCGGTGAGCGAACTCCTCGAACGACGGTGCGCACCAGAAGATCGATGCCCACTGTTCCTCTTTGTCATCCGGATTGGTCTTCGTCTCTTCCCCATCGCGCCGTGCCTCGTGCTCGTACTCGTAGTCGAGATGGGAAAACACCACGAACGCCTCGCCTGAAGGGCGGAGGCAGAGATACCAGAAGACACAGTCCTGCTGATCCCGCAGGAACCGTACGAGGAAGGCACCAGGCTCGACCGGACTGGGCAGCGGATCCGACAAGTCGGTCCAGCAAGAGGTCACGGAAACCTCGTCCAACGAGAGGTACAGATTCGAGCCGGTCTGGAAGGTGACGAAGTCGTGCGGCAGCGTCAGGTTCCTGGTAGCCAGGCTCGCTGCCAAGCCGTTGAGCTTCGTGACCTGTTCGGGCACAAGCTCGCCGGAACCACCAAGCCATTGAAAGGCTCCTGTGAACTCGGCGGAGTCGAGCGGAGGCAGACTCGCGTACGGGTAGTACTCGTAGGTGTAACGGCAGGCCCTGTACTCACCAAGGTCAGTGGCGCACCACGCGGAGTCGAAGCCGGCCGAGGACACGTCGGACTCTGATTCGCCAAACACCGGAATCCCCTTGATCAACGCGCGAAGTTGTCGGTCGCCAGCATCGCACCGCCCACTGACAACCCCTTCGGCAAGTGACCCGGGCAGCCTGTGCTGTTGCGGCGAGCCGTGCTGGGCGTGCAGCGGTCGATGAGTCAGGCGGTGACCGATCCCAGGTACGTGGTCAGGGCGCGGTGCCGGGTCTGCCTGATGAGCGGTGCCCCGGGGACACCGACCGCGGCCTCGTCCACCGTCCGGATCGTCATGTCGGCGTCGGAAATCCCCACCAGGCGGAGCCGGTGCACGGTGAGCGTGCCGGTCTTGTCGAAGCAGAAGGTGTCCAAGCGGCCCGGCTCAGTGCGTCGAACGTGCGCGAGGTACGGATCTGCACTGCGCTGCGGCTCATGCGCCGGGCGGCCGGCCGCCGGCCGGTTGGGCGACTGTGGCCACCAGCGGCAGGTGCTGGGGTACGGCGGCGGGGGAAGGAGGCGTGCGCGCGGCGAGGCGGAGGGTCCCGGCGGCCCTCGGTCCGGTCGCCGATGTCGACCACCAGCGCCCGAGGGTTGCCGGCCACCACGCTGGTGCCGTTGAAGACCATGCAGGTCCGGTCGGGAGAGCCCGTTCGTCGGGCAATCGCTCGACGCCCCGGACGAGCGCGTTCAAGTCGAGGCACCGACGACGGGCAGGGTGTCCAGCAAGGACCCTGGGATCCCTGAGGCTGCGGAGCTGACGGTGAGGACGGGGGTGAGCGTCGTGCAGCTCGCGGGGTACGGCCTGGCCGAGCTGTAAGGTCCAACGGGCCGGGATCGGGGCCGGGGCCAATTCCAGGTCCATGGCGAGGTGCCGGACGGGGGTGCGCACCGTCTTGTGGGCAGGGCCGATCACCCGCTCGAACACGGAGGGTTCGCAGAGGGTTCGGCGCAAGACGTCCCCTCTGCAGCCGACAGGCAATGGGGCGCGCAATCCGGATTTCCAACTCTCCGCACTCGAGGAAGCGCCCGGATCCGCGGGCGGCGCGCCGTCCCGTCTGCTGCCGCCCCGGACCTTCTGGCTGCCGCCAGCCGGGTGGCCTGCCCGCGATGCCACGGACAGTGAGCAGACGACGGGGAACCCATCAGGCGTGGCCGGGCAGTCCCGGCCACTGGCCGAGGTGAGAGGAATGTGAGCATGGGGCACGGCGGAGACGCGATTGAGGAGCTCATGGCCGACCACCGGGAGGTGGAGGAGCTCTTCTCCCGGATCGAGGAGCTGCCGACCGGGGACAGTGACCTGCGTGGCCTGGTGGACGAAGTCACCATCGAGCTTGTGCGGCATTCGGTCGCGGAGGAGCAATACCTCTATCCGGCCGTCCGCGAGTACATCGAGGGCGGTGCGGCACTCGCGGACAAGGAGATCGCGGAACACGCCGAGGCCGAGAAGCTCATGAAGGAGCTGGAGCACCTGAGGGTCGACGACGCGCAGTTCCATCCGACCCTGCAGATGCTGATGGACGACGTCAACGCTCACCTCCACGACGAGGAGAACCAGCTGTTCCCTCGGTTGCGCCAGTCATGTACGGCTGAAGCACTGGACGACCTGGGTGACAAGATCCGCCGGGCCAAGGCCATGGCCCCCACCCGTCCGCATCCTTCCGCCCCCGACACGCCGCCCGCCAACAAACTGCTCGCACCGGGAGCGGGGCTGGTGGACCGCGTGCGTGACTTCGTCACCGGCCGCGGCAGGTCCTGACCCGGAACACGGGCCGGGCGGCCCCACCCGCGCGACTGTGACGTACCTCCTTGTCGCAGACCAGGGAGGTCCGCATACGCTCATGCGTCATGCGCGACAGCGCGGCTGGCTCACGCACCACAGACGGGCACCGGGCGCGCGTGAAGGACGGTTCACATGCCCAGTGATCTCTCGCCAGTCATAGCCGCCGCCACACGCTGGCTGCTGACCGCCTTCCCGGCGGCAGCCGGCGCCATGAATTACGCACTGGCCGAAGCCCAGGCACGGCAGGCAGCCACCATCGCGGCAGCTCTGCGCTACCCCACGACACTCGACGTCGAATTGCTGAACCTCCTCGGCCCCGGAGGCTCCGGACGGCTGGACGCACTCACCGGAGCCGACCAGCACCACTCGGGAGAGACGGAACACTCCTGGCGCACCTGGGTCGACGAAACCGTCGTCAGCTGGGCGGCGAACCTGCTTGCCGATCCCGACCTGGCCACCACCGCGGAAACCGCCTTGTCGGCCACGGAACACGGCGCCAGCACCGTGGGGGATGTGCGTCGGCTGACCATGCCCAGTCCACGCGACCACGACGCGGCGCCCCTGCTGCGCCACCCTGACCTGCTCGCACCGGTCGGCAGCGTGCACCGCACGACTCTGCTCGAACTCCTTGGATCCGATACGGCCGGGGCTTGATCGCGACGAGTCTGCCGCGCGAGCGCGACCAACGCATCGGCGAAGGGAGCGTCTGGCGAAGGGAGGCGTCTGGCAGGGGAAGTCTGACGAAGGGGGCGTCTCGCGAAGAGGCATCTGGGCTGGTCGCCGCAGCCGTGGATCTCCGCGCAGTCAGCCAGGCGCTGCGCATGCTCGCGGGACGGACCCGCGCCGATCGAACCCCTACGGGGTCAGCGCGTCTGGGCCCTGCGGGTACCGGCCCAGGAGGCCTCTCACGTGCTGAGGAGCCGGTTGAAGAAGGAACGGTAGCGGCGCAGAGCCCCGCGCAGCTCCTCGGTGCTCACACGCTCGCCCTGGCTCCATTGGCCTTCCAGATCCTTCTTGTGCTGGGCGAAGGTGGCCGCCAGGGTCTGCATGACGTCCGCCACCAGGGCATCGGCGTCGTGCACAGCATCGCGGGGGTCGTCCACGAACTTGCTCTGGATCTTCTGCCAGCGGTCGCGGTAGCCGCGCTCCTCGTCGTCCGTCAGCAGCTGCGGAGCCTCGCCGTCCGAGGAGCCCGGGACGTCCTCGGTGGCCGAGGCGTCCGTGGCTGCTGAATCCGCGGTTGTCGAGTCCGAGGCCGCGGCGTCCGCATCGGTCACACCAGCGGACTCATCGCCCGGGCGGCGCTCCGTCTCGGCCGACGCGGTGCTCTCACCCGGATAGATCGGGGCTCTCGACGAGGTTTCCTCCCCTTCTCCTGGTGTCCCGGCGGCGGTGCCGGACGGCTGGGCCAGGTCCTCGGTGGAGAGGGTGCCCGTCGTGCGATCCGTCTTCTCGCTGTGCATGGTGTTCCTCCATGCGGGTCGTGGTCGGCGTCAGGCGTGCGCGTGCCGCGCCCGGCCTCCGCCGTCGGAGAGCAACTCGTCGAAGAGGGCGCGGTAGTGCACCATGGCACCCCGCAACTGCTCGGTCGTCGCCCGGCTGTCTGTGCTGAGGGACTCCACCTCGTGGGCGGCACGGTAGTGCTCCAGGGTGCGGCCGTGCTCCACCGAGAGATCCTTCACCTGCTGCTCGAATCCCTCGGTCGGGTATCCGCGCTCATGCATCAGAGAGGTCACCAGCTGGTCCGCGTCGTGCACCGCGTCCACCGGCCGGTCCACGAACTCCTCCTGGACACTGCTCCACCTCTGCGTGTAGCGGCTCCGCGAGACGGGGGACAGCGGTTTGATCTCCAGCGAGTCGTGCCGCCTCTCACGAGCCTTGAGCTCACGCTCGGCGGCCAACCGGCCGTCGGATCCCTCGACCGTGCGCTCGTACTCCGGGCCGAATCGCTCTCGGAGGTGTCGGCGACGCATCATCAGTGAAACCGCTATTGCGGCCAGGGCGACCACCACCACGATCGGAATGATGATCGCCAGAAGGGTTCCCGTGGACATGGGAGCACGCTCCTCAGGGAGTAGTGACACGCACTCCACGGGTATCCACACCCATCATTCGTACACATTTGCGGCATAAGGGGCAGTGCGGCCGCTTCTGTGACTCGGTCTTGACGGGCAAGGCCGCAGGTCCTGCGTCGCGTATGCAACCGGGAGCCCCGGTCGGCGCAGCGATCACCCTGCGTTTCGGCTTGGGTCGGCTTTCCCCTGAGGCGACACGTGGGGCGACGGCGGCTCGACACGGCCGCGGACCGCTCGGGCCCGTGGCCGCGGGGCCGGCGGGATCGGGCAGTTTTCGAGAAGCGTCGGCGCCCGAGCCGCGCCTACTGTCGACGGCATGACTTCTATCGGCTCTGTCATCCTTGAGGTGGCCGACACCACGGCCGCCGCCCGCTTCTACTCCACCGCCTTCGGACTGGACCCGTCCCAGGTGAGCCTGCGGGCCTCGGAGGCCCCCACGACTGGCTTCCGCGGATTCACCCTGTCGCTCGTGGTGTCCCAGCCGGGTAACGTCGACGCCCTCGTCGGCGCCGCCCTGGACGCCGGCGCCACCACCCTCAAGCCTGCCTCCAAGTCGCTGTGGGGCTACGGTGGCGTCGTCCAGGCCCCGGACGGCACGATCTGGAAGATCGCGACGTCGAAGAAGAAGGACAGTGGCCCGGTCACCCGGGACTTCGACGAACTCGTCCTCCTGCTGGGGGTCCAGGACGTCAAGGCCAGCAAGCAGTTCTACGTCGAGCAGGGCCTCACTGTGGGTAAGAGCTTCGGCGGCAAGTACGTCGAGTTCGCCGCCGGGGCGGGCCCCGTCAAGCTGGCCCTGTACAAGCACCGTGCTCTCGCCAAGGACGTAGGCGTCCCCGCAGACGGAACCGGATCGCACCGTCTGGCGCTCTCCAGCGCCGCCGGCCCGTTCAGCGACCCGGACGGGTTCGTCTGGGAAACCGCTACACCGCTGTCCGCCATCGCCTGAGCCGGGTCAGCTCTGTCTGCGGGACAGCCGGACAGGCGCGCCGGAGGGGGCGGCCTCCGTGCCCCCTGAGCACGGTGGTCATGCGGAGGTCTTGGCGCAATCCGCCACCGGGATACGCCGGCGGGTACGGACGAGCATCGACGCACCACCGTGCCCGCCGCTCGTGCGGCGGTATGCAGAACGGCTGCGAGGGTGAGTCCTTCTGCCGGCTCGGCACCGGGAGGACATGCCGTCGCGACGTACAACGTGAGGGCGGCTCCCAACCCCTCCACGCGAAGAGCCACCCCGACTCCAGCCGGCGGAGCGTTTGGGGGTCCGGGCGGGGCAGCCGATTGGGGCAGCCGGGCGGGCCGACCGCGCTTGCCCGTCCACGTTGCAGTGGAGGCGGTGAGCGCCCACAGTCCCCAGACTCCGGTCAGCAGGAGCACGTTGACGCGTACAGCCGCTCCCACGCCTCCTCGGGGGCCCAAGTCAGTACCCGAGGCTCGCGGGAAGAGCGTCGTCAGCGGGACGTCGTCGAGGGCACCTCGACGACCACCAGCGGAGCGCGTTCATCCGTATCCGTTTGAGCACTTGAACGAGTGTGCGGACAGTTCGGGAGTGGCGGCCGGAGTGAACCGGCATCAGCCGTTTCCTTTCCTGCTGCCTTGCCGGGCCTACGTCTTGGAACGACTTCGGCTGAGCGGGCTTGGGGCGGGCCTATCGGTGCCGGGCAAGCCTGATGCGCCCTTCGCGCCTATTCGTCCCATTTGGGCAGCAGCTTCGGGTCCGACCGCTCACCGCCCATCGACACACCCGCGGAAATTCCCTCGCGCTGCGGCCGGAACAGGCTGAGACTCGTCTCATGGCTGACATGGGGGCGTTCCGAGACTCGGTGACCGCGTGGGCGGCGGGTGGTCCAGGCGACCCCGCGTACGAGCTGGCCGCGCGGCTGGCCGTCCGGGCGGCCGTCCTGCTCGAAGGGCCGAGCGACGTCGCGGCGGTCAACGCGCTGGCAGCGAACCGCGGTCGGGACCTGGCGGCCGAAGGGATCTGCGTCCTGTCGATCGGCGGTGCCATGAGCATCGGACGCTACGCCCGACTCCTCGGTTCACCCGGCCTGGACCTCCGCCTCACCGGACTGTGCGACGAGGCGGAGCGCCCCTACTACGCACGCGGCTTCGAACGCGCCAGTGCCGCACAGCAAGACTTCTTCGTCTGCGCGGCGGATCTGGAAGACGAGCTCATCCGCGTGCTGGGCGTGACACGGGTGGAGGAGCTCATTCGGGCGGAAGGCGACCTGCGTGCCTTGCAGACCTTCCTGCGCCAGCCCGCACAGCAGGGCCGCGCCCCACAGCAGCAGTTCAAGCGCTTCCTCGGAACGAAGAAGGGGCGCAAGATCCACTACGGCCGCGTCCTCGGCGAGGCCCTTGACCCCGACCGAATCCCAGCCCCACTCGACGGCCTGCTCTCCACCCTGTGACCGTTGGGCGACGCCGATTCCGGCAGAAACGAAGCGCATCCCTGATCGCGAACCGTTGCCGCAGCTCAGCATGCCTGATGGCAGAATCTTCACCATGACTGCGCCACAAATACTGGCGGAGTTCGGCCGGACGTCCAGGATCGGGCCGATCGGCTGTAACGCCGCCTTGCCCACATTGGTGGAGGCGTTGGGGCAGCCCTTCGTCGGTGACCCCGTGTACAGCAAGTCCCGCTGGCCGCGCTGGTTCGGCTACGGCAATCTGCAACTGGTCGTCTGCCAGTGTCGGTTGGTGGTCCAGGTCATCGTCCCGGTGGGGCGCGGGGAGATCGAAGTTCCCGACGCGGACACGCACACGATGGTCAGCTATCCGTCGGACGTGACGTACTCCCAGTTCACCGCAGCGTTGGACGCCGTGAGGTGCGACTGGACCCGGGGGCAGGACTTCTCCGGGCAGTGCACCGTGGAGACCGAGGCGGACGGGGTCCGGACCGAATTCGTGTTCGTCACCACCCAGGGCTACGACGAGCCTCCGCTCGCGGACCCGGTGCTGAACAAGGCCGTCTCCTCCTCGTTCCACGACTGCCCACCCATGCTGCCGGGCCAGGAGGGCGACGGCTTCAACGCAAGCTGAGCGCGTCGGTACCCAGCCTGACCACTTGTACATGCAGGCGCTGACCTGGCTATTCACGAAACTGCGGCCAGAACCTTCACATGGGCCGGATGCGCTCATGCTCCGCATTTGAATCGGTTGTTGATGATGACTGGTGGCTGAGCCTCAAGAGGCGGACCTCACGGCCGTGGAGCCGGTTGTGGTGATGTCACGGCTTGTGGAAGTCCCGTTGCGCGGCGCTCACATCTGTACCCACGGGCATGTCCCGGGTGCTCGTCCGTCCCTGGGGGCCGTTCCCCCGGCCCCCAGGGGTCCCACTGAGGTCAGAAGTTGAGGAGGCTGCTCTGCCCGACGGCGTTGTTCATTTCGCAGAAGTTCGCAAAGGTGTATTTCCAAGAGGTGCGGGTGCCCTGCCAGACGCCGTCGACCGTGACGGTGATGGGGGACCACAGTCGCGTGCAGGCCCGGCCGGGCGTGGCGGACAGCAGGGAGCCGGGCCGGCCGTCGGCGGCGCGCAGGTCGGCGCAGGCCCCGGTAGGGTTGGGGTGGGTGCCGCTCGCGCCGGGCATGCAGCTCAGTGTGACGGCACGAGCTGCGGTGTCGGTCGATCCTCCGGGGTGGGAGACGGTCAGGACCAGTGCCGAGGGCGCGTACAGACCGGCCGGCGCCGCGGTGGCGGTGACCGAGGTCGCGATGAGTGCTCCGCCGACCAGCGCGGTGGCGGTGGCGGCGGTGGCGGCGAAGCGCAGGTTCGTGCGCATGAAGGCTCCTTCAGGAGGGTCGGGGCTTTGTGGGCCGGGAGCAGCTTCGCCTGAGCAACGGGGCAAGGCCAGTTGACTGACCATGTTTGAGACGTGCTCGATCTGTGTGCATGCTGTGAATGTCATACGTGCAGGTCATGGGGCTGTCGCACCCTGTGAAGATCTTCATTCAGGTCAAGTAGGTGTGAATTCGACTAGTCTTGACGAGGTGAAAGGCCAGGTCGCGATGGTCGTCACACCGCACAGAATGGCCGGAAGTCAGGGCGTGCTGCCGCGTCGGCCACAGCACCCCGTCCATGACACGCACCGACCCTCCGGGTGCGGCCGGCGCCGCAACAACGCCGCTGGACACCGGGATTGACCCCGTAATCGAGCGTGGGTGACGCCGGCCTGTGACCTGACTTACGTCACGGGGTCACCCTGCGCGGTCCGGTGACACCCCCGTACGAAGTGCTCTGTGGGCCGGCAGCCACGCGGAGAAACTGCTGCGGTGCAGCGCACTCACCCTCGGCCCTTCGGCCGTCCACGGGCACCAGGGCCACCGAGACCGGCAAGCATTCCTGCCGCACGAGGATCACGATCAAGCATGTTGCCGGCCCGGCACGGCAGGAGCCCCGGGGGCCTGTGCGCCCAGGGCTCCTGTCTGTCCGACGGCCGACGGCCGACTGCCGACGGCCGGCGGCCGGATCAGGCGACGGTCAGGACGATCTTGCCGGTGGTACGGCCCTGCTCGCCGATCTCGTGCGCCTTCGCGGCCTCGGCCAGCGGCAGGACGGTCTCGATCACCGGCTTCAGCGCGCCACGTTCCACCAGGGCGGCGATCTCGCGCAGACCCAGGTGGTCGGGCTCGACCAGCATCCACACGGCCCGCACCTGGTCGGGGGTGGCGGGGACGTCGTCCGGGCCGGGCAGGGTGATCAGCCGGCCGCCGTCCCGGAGCACCTGCACGGAGCGTTCGGCACTCTGGCCGCCGAGCCCGTCCAGCACCACGTCGATGTCGGACACGGCGTCCTCGAACCGGACGGTGCGGTAGTCGATCACCTCGTCCGCGCCCAGCTGTCGCACCAGGTCGTGCTTGCCGGCACTGGCCGTGCCGATGACGTACGCGCCGCGGGCCTTGGCGATCTGCACGGCCAGGTGGCCGACGCCGCCGGCCGCCGCGTGGATCAGTACCCGCTCACCGGGGCGCACGTCAGCGGTGTCCACCAGAGCCTGCCAGGCGGTCAGCGCGGCCAGCGGCAGCGCGGCCGCCTCCGCGTGCGTCAGGCTGGCCGGCTTGGCGGCGAGGTGGCGGGCCGGGGCGACGACGTACTCGGCGTAGGCGCCCGCCTGCCGCGGGAACAGCGGCATGCCGAAGACCTCGTCCCCGGGGCGGAACATCCCCACGCCGGGCCCCACGGCCTCGACGGTGCCGGAGACGTCCCAGCCGACCGCCGGGACCTCGCCCCACTCGATGAGGGCCCCGCCTGCCCGGGTCTTCCAGTCCACCGGGTTCACTCCAGCCGCGTGGACCCGCACCAGTACCTCGTTCAGGCCCGGCTCGGGGCGCTCGACCTCGCGCTCGACGAGCACCTCCGGTCCGCCCCACTGCTCCACGACCACCGCACGCATGCTGTCCGCCTCGCTCTTCCGTCTCGATTCTGCTCGCCGCCCGGGCGGTCCCCGGTGCGACGCAGTCCACGATCCGGCACCACCGCCCACGATGGTATTGGCCGTACGGCCACTATGTGACAGGATCTGGCCATGAGCGAGATGTACAGGCCATGCACCGAGGGAGAGCGGGACCAAGCGGAGCAGGTGCCCGGGCGGCACCGGATCGCCGTGCTCGCCCTGCCCGGGGTCCCGCCCTTCGAGCTCGGCATCCCCTCCCGTGTCTTCGGCAGCGTCGTGGACGCCGCCGGCCGCCCGCTGTACGAGGTCACTGTCTGCACCGCCGACGGCGCCCCCGTGCTCAGCGACGCCGGCTTCACCGTGCAGCCCGCTGCGGGCCCCGAGGCCCTGGCCGCCGCGGACACCGTGATCGTCCCGCCCACGCACGCCATGCCCGAGCTGGGCCGCGGCGGCCCGCTGCCGCCCGAGGTCACCGCGGCCATCGCCCGGATCCGGCCCGGTACGCGGCTGGTGTCCATCTGCACCGGCTCCTACGTCCTCGCCGCCGCCGGACTGCTCGACGGCCGGCCCGCCACCACCCACTGGAACCTGGCCCCGGAGTTCCGCCGCGCCTACCCCCAGGTCAAGGTCGATGAGGAAGTCCTCTTCATCGACGACGGCGACGTGCTCACCTCCGCGGGCGTCGCCGCCGGCGTCGACCTGTGCCTGCACATGATCCGCCGCGACCACGGCGCGGCCGCCGCCAACCGGGCTGCCCGCATGTGTGTCGTACCGCCCTGGCGGGACGGCGGACAGGCCCAGTACATCGACCGCCCGGTCCCCGAACCCACCGTCGCCACCACCACCGCCACCCGGGCCTGGGCCCTTCAACACCTGGGCGAGCCGCTCTCCCTGGACCGCCTCGCCGAACACGCCCGGATGAGCCTGCGCTCCTTCACCCGGCGATTTCGCGACGAGGTCGGCATGACTCCGGTGCAGTGGCTCACCGCACAACGCCTGGAACTGGCCAAGCAGTTGCTGGAGACCACCGACCTGTCGATCGACCTGGTCGCACACCGGGCCGGCTTCGGCTCCGCGAACTCCCTGCGCGCACACATGAGAACGGCCTTCGGCGTCTCACCCGCTGCCTACCGTCGCACTTTCAGCCCCAACGACCTCGTCAGAAACCACGGCTGATGGCACATCAGACTCCACCCGACCGGTGTACCATCGATCGCTGGACGAGCAAGGACCACGACAACGGCGTACGCCAAGCGCCCCGATGGAACCGGAACAGATCGCGGGGCTGCGCACCAGCGTCCCGCAGGACCAGGCGTCCGTGGTCGCAGAGCACGTCGACGGAGCCATCGGTGTCGACACCCACCGCGACACCCTGGCGGTAGCCGCCATCAGCCCGTCAGCGCAGTCCGGGAGACCACCGACGCACCCGCTCACGCCCGGCTACCAGCGTCTGCCGGACTTCGCCCGACAGCATGTGCCCGGACGGCGCTGCTGGGCACTCGAAGGCACCGGCAGCTACGGTGCCGGCCTTGCCTGCGTCCTCGAAGACTCGGCACGTCGTCCTCTGGATCTGCTGGCCTGAACATAGGCCCAGGGGCGACGAAGTCCCCGTCGGCCCCAGGCCTGTGGCTGTGCGGGCTCGGGCCGGTGTGCGGGTTCTGGCGGCCATGGGAGTTCCGGCAACGAGGGTGCTGCCTCGCCGAGCCGGCGGACTCGTGCCGCGTGTGGTCCGTGTCCACATTGCCGTTCGGCGTCCCGGCGACGGGCCGGCGAGCAGGAGACCTGCCGAGTGGTCCGGGGCGTCCGGAAACCGGCGTAGCAGAACGCGGAAGTGGTCGCTTCAAGCAGGCTTTTGCTGTTTCGGTCCGTCAGACGGCTCGGGTGCTCCTGAAGACAACTGTGCGGTCGACCACGTGCACCATCTATGGTTTCGGCATGCGGCGCACGGATGTCACGCAGGACGACGGGACCTGGACGGGCCTGTCCCTGGAGGTACAGTCACGTCGCCAACCGGGTCTCTGTCTGTTCACCGCCGAGCGGCGGCTCCTTCTTGCCCAGCAGTCGAGGCCCGTGCTCCTTGCCACTGTCGACGAGGACGACTGCGGGGTGGAGTTCAGGCGCACTGATGTCTACCGCTCTTTCGTCCCGCCGTTGCGTGCCGAGACGGGACGAGCCTTGGCCGGCCGCCCGGATCGCTGGGCATACCGCTTCGGGCAGTACCTGATCGATTCACCAGGCAGCCCTTTGCACGACGGCCGATGGCTGCTGTCACGCGAGAGCCCGCTCCTGCGCTGGAACCACGGCCGTAGGACGCAGGCGGAGTATTGGAAGTCGATGGTGATCGAGGGCCATCCGGACGGATACATCGACTGGTTCATCCATTCCGGCTCGTGGGAGATTTTCCCGCTGCGTCCCATGCCCGATGCTGGCGACGGCCGAGTGAAGGCGTATCGCAAGCAGGCCCGTGACGGTACGCTCCCGCCCGTTCTGTTGTGGTGGGTGAGTGGCCTGGACTGCCACCTGATTCTGGACGGTCACGCGCGACTCGCCGCGGCGATCGCCGAGTCGACCGCGCCCTCGCTGCTGCAACTGCACCGCACTGCACCCAGCGATGAGGTAGTGGCGGGCACCGAGCAGGCAGTGCACCTCTACGAGGCCGAACTGGCGCGCTTCGCCGAGCTCCGCAGCGTCCATGGCACCGCAGTCCCAGATGGTGCCGCCATCGCAGGTCCGACCCTCGCCCGCCATCTCCAGGAACTGCGTACGGCACAACAGCCCACCTGGGCCTGGCCGCTGCCGGGCGGCGAAGCCCAGTGGCGCCGCGTCGCCCTTGAGGCGGACCGAAGAAATGCGGTTTCCGAGGTGACGAAATAGCGGCCACCCTGCTCTCTGCCCCGGGCCAGGGGCCCTGACCGGGCAGGCTGTTGCCTTCGTGCAGATCCTCACTGAGCACCAAGCCCCACGGGGGTGGCTCAATGCACCGTCCACACCGCAACGACGACCTGCCCGGCCTCCGCACCCTCGCTGCTGACGTTTACCGCGACCGTGACGCAGTCAGCGTCGGCCTCGCCCTGCCTTCAAACTCCGGCGTAGTCGAAGGGCACGTCAACCGGATCAAGATGCTCAAGCACTGAACGTTCGGGCCTACCGGCTTTCAACTTATCCCGAAACGAGTGCTTCTGGCTCCGTACTGCCGGAGCCCAAGGTTCCGTCAGCCAGCGGCACCCGCAGCCTTCAGATCATCCGCGGTCAGCAACGACACCAGGCCGATCCCTTCACGAGCAAGTGCCTCGGCTCCACCCTGCCCACGGTCGATGACGCACAGCGCCTCGCGGATATCCGCGCCCAGAGCGCGCAGTTCAGCCGTGGACAGCACGATCTGTCCGCCGCTGGTGACCACGTCCTCGACGACCAGGACGCGCCGGCCCACGACGTCCGCACCCTCCGCCAGGCGGCATGTTCCATAGGGCTTGGCTTCTTTGCGGACGAATGCGCAGGGCAGGCCCGTATGCCGGCCCAGGGCGGTGACGACAGGTATCCCACCCATTTCAAGGCCGGCCAGCACCTCCGTCTCCGCCGGCACGAGCGGAGCCATCTCCTTGGCGATGGCGTCGAGGAGAGCGGGATCGCCTTCGAAGCGGTATTTGTCGAAGTACTCCGTGGCCGTCTGGCCCGATCGGAGGACGAATTCGCCGGTCAGATGAGAGGTGGCATGGATCTGGCGAGCCAAATTTGAAGAAGTCACAGGATCAAAGTGTCCCATCCCGCCGGACCGCCCAGCGGGGCAGGGCCGCGCCAGTCTGGTCGACGTCCGGGAGCCTGTCACCGGGAAGGCAGCCCCTGCTGCCGGTACTTGATCAGCTGAATCGCCCGGTCACGAGCGCGACCTTCCCCCGAGTGGGCGCAGACGACATGGCCGGATTCTTCCTTCGACAGTGAAGTACGCGATCGGCGTCCGGGCCACCTCGTGAGCGCGCTGCCCGCTCAGAACGGCGCTCGTAGCAGGGCCGTCGCACTCCCATGGCATCACTGGCCAGGGGGTACCGCAACGGACGTGGGGGAGGCTCGGAAGCTGCGTACCCCGGTAGCCAAGGCGACCTCGTAGCTGAAGGAGATGCGCTGACCAGGCCCTGAGAGAACCGCGGAGCCGGCGGTCAAGGTCACGGCGGTCATCGGCTCGTGTGTCCAGCCCTCGACCTGCAGGTCGGAGACTCCTTTGAGCACCAGCGAGAACTCCATCGCATTATGGCCGTGCTCGGACCGTTCCCCTATGGCGACGGCGGGCGCTCGCCTGCATTGGAAGATCAGTGTGATGGAGGCGTCGCGCTCATCGAGGTGAACGCAGAAGAGGACGAGTTCCGTGAGCGCCGGAGCAGGGTTTCCGAGAGCAGTGCGGATCGGTGTCGGATCCGCCAAGACAGCTGTCCAGTCAGGGGTTGTCATAGAAGGTCTTCCGAGTCGGGTCCGGCAGAGTGGTGGGGAGGCGCTGATCCACGGGGCTGCGGAACCAACGACGGGCACGGTAGGGATCCCCGTCCTCCGCGCGATACGCGCTCACGTGGCTCACCTGCAGGGCGTCGGCGCAGGTGAATTCCAGTTGGACCGCGTCGCCAAGAACCGAGACGCTCAATCGGCGCTGCCCGAGCGGCGAGTGCACCAGATTGACCAACTGCCCAGCGGGAAGGCCTCGCATGTGCAGGTCATCGGTCGCCAGGAACCCCACCTGACATTCAAGGCGATCGCACCCGGCCTCTGCCCACCCTGGCGGCGGGGTGTCTGCGAACCAAGGCAGTTCAATGCGCAGCTTGAGTGTCGGACCATGAGGGCTCAGATGAACGGATCGCAGGGGCACCTGCTCCAGCGGCGGGACCGCCGTGTAGTAATCCGTCAGATGTTCGGGGTTGCACAGCAGGCTGTCCCAGGTCGGGGTGGCGATATCCGTGCTCCTCTGCTCGAAATGACAAGGTGAAGACCACTCTGCTCGGCATTCGGCTCCTCCGGCACACCAGGGTCTCACCCTGTCCGGGGTGTAGCGATGAGCCCGCGGACAACAGGCTCGGCACCGTTCATCGTCGTGCAGGCGTCCTGGGCCGATGCCAGGAGCGCCCGTGCCGCTGCAGCAGCCGTTTCTCCTCCACCTCAGTGACGTCTTCCGGCCAGACCACGCCGACCGCACGGCCGGACACCAGGTCCACGCCTGTCGCTCTTTGCCGCTGACGCGAGGTTCGCGGCGGATGCGCGGCGTCCGGAACCTGCTGGCCGGCGTCACAAAGCCCGGCTCGTGCGGCGAGGGACCGGGGGACGACCGGCATGTCAGCGTCTCGTATGGATCGCGAGCACGGGATGACGATGCACAGTCTGTGCCTGAGGTCGCCGAGACATCGTTTCTCAAGGCGGCTCGTGGGGCTTGAGCCGGTTGCCGGGTATCGGCCGACCGCGGACGGGAGTTCCGCGTTTCATGAGCAGGGTCGTCGGCCGAGGGCGGCAGTGGCCGAAGGCCTTTGCCGGCCCCCGGACCTCCGCTTCCCTCCCTTTTCCGCCTGCAGCAGCCGGGCTCGACGGCGATCCACCGCCACGGCTCAGCAGCAGCTCCCTTGGCCGGGTTCGGCAGGGCGAAACCCACCGCCTAGGGGCAATGCCGTTGCGTTACGGGCTTGCGGGTTGGGGTCTTGTGATGAGGACGGTTTGAGGTCCAGTGCCGGTCGGCTGTGGCCAGGCGCGGTGTTCA